>QIDY01000075.1 GCA_003228495.1 Nitrospirota bacterium | reverse complement strand
TATCGGCAAAAAGGCGGACGGCGAGACCGCATGGTTGCTGACTTTCTCATCGGAGCCCATGCTCTATACCATGCGGATGCGTTGCTGACTCGAGATCGGGGGTTCTATCGATCTGGAATGCCCAAGCTTAAAATAATCGATCCATCAGAAAATCAGGAAGAGAATTAAAGGCTTCTTCCGGTTGTTTCATCCCATCTCAAGGTTATACGAAGTGTGAGTCATTGCAGAGGACTTCGAAGCAGTTCGCGGCCAGCCTGCATGATTTCTTCAAGCCGTTCAGGGGTGTTGGCTTCTCCGTAACAGCGGACGATTGGTTCGGTGCCGGAGGGACGAATCAGGTACCAACCGCCGTCGGATAATATTAATTTACAGCCGTCCAGTTTGTTGACCTGTGTGACCTCTGTGCTGCCAAATGTGGTTGGGGGATGGTCAATGATCTGTTTGACCTGTTCTTGCATTGGTTCACTAATAGTGAGGTCCTGTCGTGAGGCATAGAGAACTCCGATACGATCAAACAGATCTTTAAGCAAGCCTTGAATGGTTTTTCCGGTGAAGGCCACCATTTCCGCCACTAAGGCCCCCGCAAGAATTCCATCTTTTTCGGGCACATGACCTTTGATCGACAGACCGGCACTTTCTTCTCCGCCGAACACAATTTCTCCTTTAGCTAATAATTCACCGATGAATTTGAACCCCACAGGAGTTTCGTGCACCGTCAAGCCATGGTGCGCTGCCACCGCATCGATCAGATGGGTGGTGGCTACTGAACGGGCCACCGCTCCGGTCCATTGGCGACTTTTTATTAGATAATCTAAGAGAATCGCCAGGATATAATTAGCTTGGATAAATGTCCCATCGGCATCCACGACCCCGAACCTATCGCCGTCTCCATCGGTGGCGAGCCCAAGATGAGCCCCTTCTCGACAGACAGTGTCCTTCAATTCTTGTAATGTTTCGTCCGTGGGTTCTGGCCGAAACCCCCCAAAATAAGGATCTCGCCAATGATGTAGGATCGCCATTTTCGCTCCGGCTTCGCGAAGAAATTCGTCGAGATAATTTCGTGTGGTGCCGAAGAGTGGATCAAAGATCACGCGGATGCGCCCGTTGCGGATGCGGTCTCGGTCGACAAGGCGTTCGAGTGCCTTGAGATAATCCGGTTGAGGATCAAAATACCGCACCATCCCGTCGCTTTGCGCACGTTCCCAGGTAGCCCATTTGAGGTGTTCGCCATGCAACAGGGGGAGGATACGCAGCTCGATGGCTTTGGTGGTTTCGGGCAATGCAGGCCCACCCCAATCTGGCGTAAACTTAATACCATTCCACTCTGGGGGATTGTGGCTGGCTGAGATATTAATCCCACCTGCCAATTTCCGATTGATGACATGATAGGAAATGGTAGGAGTCGGAGTATCCCGATCGCACAGTAAGCAGGGAATGCCGTGGGCTGCCATGACTTCCGCCACCACCTTGGCAAACTTTTCCCCTAGAAATCGAGCATCGTACCCGATCAAAATGCCCTGCTGACCGATCTTTTGTTGACGCAGATATTGGGCAATGCCTTGGGAGACAATACGGATATTCTTGACCGTAAAGTCTTCTGCAACAATAGCGCGCCAGCCTGAAGTCCCGAATTTAATTGAATCCATAAGAACGGGCTCTGAGGTTAGATCAAAAAATTTGAGCTACATGAAAGAATAGTTGATTTTCTCGCATTTGCCAATCAGGTGGCTTGAGTTTTTTCTGATAGCCTGCGGAAAAAACGTCTGTTCCGGCCCCTCCTCTTGTTTAGGGGGTCTTTGCTTACAAAAGAGGGGAACTCGCGGACAATCAAGCACAATTTTTACCCATGCAAAGCCCGAGAACACCATAATTTCTGTCATGGCCGCTGCCGGTGTTGCGTACCGCCGCTCGTTTTGCAAAGTCGCTCTTCATGTCCTCCGGTTTGGTGAATAGCCTCTTCAGCTTTTGCAAAAGAGCCCATTCACCAACCAAAAAGGAGGACATCATGGCAACCAATCAAAAACCACTTCATCAAATCCGTATCGGTTCTGTCCGAGCTTCCATTTGGGAGCACCGGACCGACCACACTTCCTTCCTTACCGTGAACTATTCCCGCTCATACCCTGACGGGCAAGGCCACTGGCACAACGGCTATTCCTACACCGAGCAGGATTTACCCGCCATCATGGATTGTGCCTTGGAGGCCAAAAAATGGATGCGCATGTATCGTCAATCAAACGGGAGGGCGGCGTAATGCCGCTTTCATTTTTTTTAAAAAATGAAACAATCATGACTCCCCGATGATATTTGTAAGGGTTCAGGCGTCAGGCAGGCAGTGATGACAGTTATGCAGGAATTGATGTTTTAAAGAAAACATATTGTAACATGTCATGTTACGTGTTACGATAAATAATGATCGAGAGCTTTAAGCACAAAGGTTTGCGAAAACTCTATGAAAAGGGCGACCGGAGCGGATTACGCACCGATATTGCCATTAAAGCCGAGTTGTACCTCTCGATTTTGGATACGGCCAGTACCGTGAAAGAGTTGGATATTACCGGCTTTAGTTTCCACCCGCTGAGAGGGAATCTGCGCGGCTTTTATAGCGTGGTTGTCTCGCGCAATCACCGGATTATTTTCCGGTTTGACGAGGGGAGCGCCTTTGACGTGGATTTAGTGGATTATCATTGAGGAGAAAAGAACCATGCCGATGAAAAAACCCGTTCACCCGGGCAGAATTATCAAGCACTCAATAGAGGCTTCTGGCTTAAATGTCACTGACGCTGCCAAACGCCTCGATATCACGCGGCAAACATTGTCACGCGTGATTAACGAACGAACCGCCGTGTCTCCAGAAATGGCAATCCGCGTGTCTAAAGCTTTTGGCTCGACCCCGGAACATTGGCTGAAAATGCAAATGGCATATGATCTGGCTCAAATGCAAAAGAAAGCCTCTTCGATCAAAGTAAAGCGGTTTCCGAAAGTGGAGCTACTCCCGGTCTAGCTGTGCTCGAAACGTGTGAGATAATGGGCCTAGCCGCACAAAGGCACGAAAAGGGGGTAGGAATTTCTAAATCGGTGCTGTCCGGGCTTCCATCTGAGAGCAACGGTCCGAAAATGCTTCCTTCCTCACCGTGAGCTATTCCCGCTCATACCCTGACGGGCAAGGCCATTGGCACAACGGCCATTCCTGCACCGAGTAGGATTTACCCGCCATCATGGAGTGTGCCCTGGAGGCCAAAAAATGGATGCGCATGTATCGTCAATCAAACGGGAGGGCGCCGCAATGCCGCTTTCATTTTTCAAAAAAGGAAACAATCATGAAAATGGGATCTGAGTATTACAGGTATCAGGGTGGCAGGGTGTGATAACAGTTATCCGGGAAAATATTGGATTTCCTAGTTTTTAGATAAATGGATAAATAATTAGTACATAGGGGAAATTCAATATCCGAAGATAAGCAATATCTCTTTCAGTAGCATTCAGAACATCAAAAGCCAATACAAGGTATATTTCCTGATTAGTCCAACGTGTGGCTTTTAAGGTAGAGAAAGGGCCGACTTTAGTATTCAACTCTGTAAGCCTAGTTCCTTTCTCTAGGTTGGCTCCCGTGCTTGGAAACTTAGTTCCAGGTTTTACATGGAATAACACCATTCTTGATGATGAGCCTGCTACAAGACCTGAAAGGGAAAACGCACGATTGTCCTTCAAATGAATGGCTGCAGCCTGCGAAATTAAGGGAAATTCCTCAATATTGGCATTTTTTATGGAGACTGCAACAAAAATCCTACCATCTATTTTAGTAACACGTACAACGTCAACCCGAGGCGTAGAACCAAGTAATTCCTTTACTCTATTTGCTTCCCATTCCATCAGGGTTTGTTCGTTTTTCTGCACCAGATTTACTACCTGCTCAATAGGGATCGCGAAATTTAGGTTTTGCCCTTTAACCATTTGAAAAGTTGCAACACCAATTACCTCACCTGCCAAATTGACCACAGGACTTCCGCTAGAACCAGGAGATATGGGCGCGGTAATTTGAATTATCTTTCCAAATTTCTGAACTTGCCGAAAAGCCGAAACAATACCATCTGAAACTGTTTGCTCAAGTCCCAAAGGGTTACCAATCACTACTACTTTTTCACCAACTTCAGGAGAAGTATTACTTGTTAAAAGGGGACGTACGGTTTTTTTGTGTATGACCGCCGAAATCTTTATAAGATCGCTATCTATGTTTTCAGCAATAACCTTACCTATTGGATGCCGCTGTCCATCTGCAGTCTTAATCTCAGCATGGTTTACCCCTTTAAGCACATGGCGACTAGTAATGACATCGCCATTTTCATTGATAAAAAAACCGGTTCCCTGAGAAAGAGTTCTTCCTTCCTTGTCATAGCCAAGAATAACAACAACTGAGGCCCCAATTTTTTTTACAATACTCGGCAAAGTTTCTTTTGCCAGTGTTGTTGAGGGGAGAACCTGAATGAATAAAAAACAAATTATCCATACTAGGGTAGAACGAAAATTTGTCATAGTCGTTAATTTGAAAATGGATTGTGAAAAAAATTCCCAGGGGTTTGATAATAAAAAGAGATTTTAACCTGAGGTTGGATAAAGCCTTCTCGTTTGAGAGTGATAATAGTCATTGGGGAAAGTTTTTTAGGCCATGACCACTTCTTGCAGAGCTTCGCCTTTCCTTCTCCGTGACACCTTCACTGTCACTTTTCGATCCAGTTTATTCAAAAATCCAAACAGGCGTTCAGGAGAGAACAGCGTATAACGGCCGTTCATCAGGTTTGAGACTTCCGGTTGTTTAATCTCCAAAAGTTTACCGATTTCTCGCTGTTTGAGCTTTTTCTTTTCAAGGATCATGCGCACGGAATGGCCAAGCTTCGCCCGCGTTAACAGTTCGTCGGCATCATCCAGACCCATATCAGCAAACACATTGCCTGAGCTTTCTTCAAAGACCATTTTTCCATTTTTCTTCATTTCTGTTGCTCCTTTTCTTTTTCTACGGCTTCTTTATATCGCCGTAAGATCATGGCCACATCCAACTTAGCCGTTTTTCGACCTGTGGCAGATTTCTTCTGAAAGGCATGCAGGACATAGACCCGTTTGCCAATCTTCACCGCATAGACCGTGCGGTATGTGTTTGTTTCAAACCTGGTGACGATTTCTAACACGCCGCTGGCTACGCCCTTAAAGGGTTTCGCTTTTGGCGGCTTTTCCCCTTTTTGTACGTCATAGAGTGCGGCACCAATATCCTGCCTTACTTCACGCGGAAACGACTGCACCTGTTCCCGCGCATCACCAACCCAGACTACAGGTTTTATATCGTCGTCGCCCATCCCACTTTCCATGTTATAAGTAATTACTAATAATTGCAAGAAAAAAATATTGCCTTCTGCCGTGTTCATTAGCCTTGCCGTCAGTACCGCACCCGAAAGGTTGGGCTATCCTCCGGCCTGGATTTTTTCCGGTCATACAATCGCGTGGTGCTAATATTCGCATGGCCGAGCCACTCCTGGACTTTGGCGATATCGGCTTCTTGATCAAGCGCATTGGTGGCCGCCGTGGCTCGCAGGGAATGGACACTGATCCCGCCATTGTGCCGCACGATATTCTCATAGACGGCATTCGGATGCAGGGCTTTCTCTAAGTTGCCCGTGCGGTTATTCCGCACGGGACGGAAGAGAGGGCCGTCCTTATCTTCGCCATGTCAGGCATGCTCGAATAATCATACAGGGACGACACGGTCGAGAGTTTCCGTGAGCGACAATTCTCGGTCCTCTCAATATTCCCGCCAGGCAATGACATGGGCTTAGGACCTGAGAGAAAATAACTTGAACAAATTCCCATCCAATCTTCGGGCCATCTTTGAACGCGCCTCACTCGAAAAAACCTCAACATAGCTCTACTATGCCTCGGCTTTTCCTCAGTCGTTCCGTCCAAATCTGACCCAAATATTGTTGCGAATTTGCTCAAGTTATTTTCTCTCAAGTCCTTACGTAGCGGTTCTGAACTCTTCCGGCTTCCTTACCCGGGATAATACTCTTTTTGGAAGGAATCTACACCATTTTTGTGAAATTTGGGTTTCGTGATTACGAGGGAGACAGTTCACACCAGACGGGCGTATGGTCAGAGGGTTTCTCCATGCTGCGAGGATTTCGATCAACATTAGCCGTGACCAGCCGATCCGCCGCTTGTGGTGAGAGCATTAAGTGATCGATGCGTAAGCCCTCATCCCGGTTCCATCTGCCGGCCTGGTAATCCCAGTAGGTGTAGAGTCCCAGTTCCGGATGAAACGCACGAAGGGCGTCGGTGTAGCCTAAGTGGCAGAGTTCTCGAAAACGGGCGCGGGATTCGGGTCGGCAGAGCGCATCCTCTGCAAAACCTGTGGGGTCATAGACATCGTCATTAGTGGGACATACATTAAAGTCGCCAGCCAAGACCACGGGTTCTTCCAAAGCCATGAGGGAATGGGCATGGGCGATCAATCGTTCCATCCATTTGAGTTTGTACGAAAATTTCTCCGTACCGGCGGGATTCCCGTTGGGTAAATAAATGGAGGCGATCCGAACGTTTCCTATCACGGCTTCCACATAGCGGGCTTGTTCGTCAGAGGGATCACCGGGAAGTGCGGTTTGTTCCACCTCAATAGGCATCTTGGAGAGGATAGCCACACCATTGTAGGTTTTTTGTCCAACGATGGCCATGTTGTACCCCAATTCGTCGATGGCCATCCTGGGAAATTGATCCTCAGTGGTTTTGAGTTCTTGTAAGAGGATGACGTCTGGATCAGCTTGTGCCACCCATTCCATCAGGTGGGGAATTCTGACTCTTATGGAGTTGACGTTCCAGGTGGCAATTCTCATGGGCAGACTTAAGCTGTGTTTTATACGAATATTATGATGAGGAAAGTGATGTTGTCGCGGTATCGCGTTGGAAGGTAACTTGAAACCCTTGAAATTGTTTTTGAAACAGAGTCTTCAAAATGAATGGGGTGATGCCCAAGAACAACACGCCATAGATACAAATTTCTAACAGATACTGAGAGCCTTCAGAAACGGTGGTATTAAGGATCACAGGAACCGCCCATCCGATTGTCATGCTCACAAACATGAGAATCACTACATGCCGCCACACCAGAAACCACATGAGTTTCAATAATTCCCCATACGTCGGTATCTCCATCATTCTTTGTGTTCCTTTCTCTTACAACATATTCAGATTCTTCAATGGGCGTCATCCCAGGATGGGCCGTGGCCCACATCGACGGTCAGAGGAATCGATAGTTGGAGTGCTGGGAGTGTGGCCGATTCCATGACCTGCTTGATGACTCGGGCCGTTTCCTCCAGTGCCGATTCCTGGACTTCGAAGAGTAACTCATCGTGCACCGTCAATAACATGGAAGCTTTGCCCGTTAAGCCATGCTGTTCCAAGGCCGGAGGAACGCGGATCATGGCGCGCTTTAAAATATCGGCTGCCGTTCCTTGAAGGGGGGCGTTGATCGCGGCACGTTCGGAAAAATTTCTTCGTGCCGGATTTTTGTCATGAATGGCCGGGACGTGACATCGTCGGCCAAATAGTGTTTGGACATAGCCGTGCTCGCGGCAAAATTGTTTGGTGCGTTCCATGTAGTCTTGAATGCCGGGATACCGCTCAAAGTAGGATTTGATATAGGAGGCCGCTTCCGACTGTTCCACCCCTAATTGCCTGGCCAATCCGAACGCACTGATGCCATAGATGATGCCGAAGTTGATGGCCTTGGCTTTTCGCCGAATCCCTGAATCCATCTTATCCATTGGAATATCGAAGACCTGGCTGGCCGTGAGGGCATGAATATCCTGTCCTTCCCAAAACGCGTGCTTCAAGACTGCAATATCAGCGACATGAGCCAATAATCGTAATTCGATCTGGGAATAATCCAAGGACAAAAGCCGACACCCGGGTTCTGCCACAAACGCGCGTCGGATTTTCCGGCCCTCTTCCGTTCGGATTGGAATGTTTTGGAGATTGGGATCGGTTGAGGACAATCTTCCTGTCGCAGCTGAAGCCATAGCATACGAGGTATGCACACGATTGGTCCGGGGGTTGATTTGATGGATCAGGGCCTCGGCATAGGTACTGCGGAGTTTGTCCAAATGCCGCCATTCCAAAACTTTCTCCGGTAATTCATGCCCCTGCGTGGCTAAGGATTCTAAGACGTCTGCTCCGGTACTGTAGCTTCCGGCTTTGCCTTTTTGGCCGCCTTCCATTTTGAGGTCGTCAAAGAGGACTTCGCCCAATTGTTTAGGCGAACCCACGTTGAAGGTTTTTCCCGCCAGTCGATGAATCTCCTGTTCCAAGTCGTGGAGCCGTTGTGAAAATTCATGGGAGACTTGCTTAAGTTGCGCGGCATCGACTTTGATCCCTTTTTGTTCCATTGCAGCCAGGACGGGAATTAACGGGCGCTCCAGGGTTTCGTACGCCGTGATGAGATGTTCTTCAAAGAGTCGAGGTTTGAGAGCTTGATGCAGGCGCAAGGTGATGTCGGCGTCTTCCGCCGCATAATCCAGGGCCTTGTCCAACGGCACCTGGTCAAAGGTGACCCGTGCCTTGCCAGTGCCGACGACATCTTTATATTTAATAGTGGTGTGTCCCAGATACAGGTCGGCTAAGTCATCCATGCCGTGGCCATGCTTGCCACCTTCCAATACATAGGAAAGCAGCATTGTGTCATCCACGGGTGAAACCGTGATGTCATAGCGGGCAAAGATCACCATGTCGTATTTGATATTGTGTCCAATCTTTAGAACGCTTGGGTTGGCGAGAAGAGGGTGGAGCATGTTCAGAACGGTTCGAAGCGGTATTTGTTGTGGCCTTTCAGATTTCGGGTTGGCTTGTTCCAATAAGTCCATGGAAGTGGTAGCCCCAGGGGGCACGTGACCCACAGGAATATAACAGGCGTTTCCTGCCTCAAGGCTGAGCGACACGCCAACAAGTTCGGCCCGTGTTTGATCCAAGGAGGTCGTTTCCGTATCGACCGCAATCAGTCCCTGCTGAACGGCCTTATCGATCCACAATTGCAAAGTTTCAACCGTTTGCACGAGTTCGTAGTGAGGTTGAGATGTCTGTTGGGGGATAGAGGGTTTTTTCTCTTTCGAATCGGTTGAGGACGAAGGACTCGTGGTTTGCGGATTGGGTGATGCGAAAGATCGTTCTTTGGTGGACCGGCTTTGTAGGCGGGCCAAAATGGACTTGAATCCTTGTTCTGTGAGAAACCGTTCTAGATGTTCCAGGTCTGGCTGGCGTCTTTCCAGTTGGCCCAGTGGAATAGTCAGCGGCACATCATCCCGCAAGCGAACGAGTTCACGCGAAAGGCGGGCCTTATCGGCATGTTCTATAAGATTTTCACGCCGCTTGTTCTGCTTAATTTCGGAAGCGCGGGTGAGCACGGCATCCAGATCCCCGTATTCTTGAATCAATTGAGCGGCGGTTTTGATCCCGATGCCCGGGATCCCTGGCACATTATCAGTCGAATCGCCGGCCAAGGCTTGCACATCCACAACTTTTTCAGGGGGCACGCCGAATTTTTCCTGAACCTGCGCCGGGCCGATCCGCCGGTTTTTGATAGAATCCCACATGCTGACTCGGTCCGAAACCAGCTGCATCAGATCTTTATCTGAGGACACAATGGTGACATCAGCGCCGGCTTCCACGGCTTCTTGGGTATAGGTGGCAATGAGATCATCCGCTTCAAACCCGTTTAACTCGATGCAATCCAGATTGAAGGCGCGTGTCCAACTCGAATTGGGGTACTAACTCGTCTGGAGGCTCGGTTCGGTTAGCTTTGTACGAGGGATCGATGTCGTTCCTGAAGGTCTTTCGGGCCGAATCGAAAATGATAGCAATATGATCGGGTTTCATATCGTCCAGCAGTTTCATAAGCATGGTGATGAATCCATACACGGCATTGACCGGAGTCCCGTCGGGACGTGTGAGGATTTGAATGGCGTGGAAAGCCCGAAAGATGAACCCTGAGGCATCAACTAAAACCACATGTTGGATGGGCAAGCGGGAAGGAGTGTCGATAGGTGCCGTCATAATAGAATTTGTGCAAAATTGATGTAGAGGGAAAAGATACCTGATAGCGTAAGCCGTGTCGATATGTCTTTATAACCGTTCCTCCGATAAATATCGGGCATGCTAGAATAGCCTATTCCCTTGTCCTCGAACCCAGGAATCCATTTTCATGAGGAAATTCATGATCGCACTTGCCATTGTTATCGTGCTCTTGGTTCTGATTATTCTTTCGCTGCCGTTTTTGCTCGATCTCAATCGGTATCGGGATCAGTATCTGCCGATTTTCGAGCAGGTGCTTCATCGAAAAATTGAAGTGGAAGATGTTCGGCTGACTCTATTTCCCAAATTGGGGGCACAGTTACGCAATGTGGTCATTGCGGATGATCCTGGCTTCAGTTCTACACCGTTTCTGACCGTTCCATCCGTGCGAGTGGCTGTTCAGTGGAGGCCACTCTTACAACGGCGGATTCAAGTCGAAAGTGTTTTGATTGAAGGTCCTGTTGTCCAGGTCCTTCGATCGAAAAATGGTGGTCTCAATACCGCCACAATTGGTAAGAACCCATTCTCCGGCACACCTCCGAGTGAAAAAGCTGAATCCAAGAACTCGGTTACTCCCTTGTTGGGAGTCTTGGCTGTGAAGCAGTTTTCTATGACCGGAGGAACTCTGCAGTATGAAGATCGTACTCATCAGCCACCGAATGCGTATCAGATTGAAAATCTGGAACTGACCACGGAATCGGTAGCAATTGGGCAAACGGCTGATGTTCGGGCGAATGGCATGTTGTTGCCCTATCAGATGCCTTTTGATGTCAAGGGGCGATTTGGACCCCTTCAAGCTAACTTCGATATTCCAGAATTGGATATAGAAGGTCGTGTCGGAAATGTGATCGTGACGGCACAAGGGAAAATCCTGGATGGAAGACTGACAGCAGATGTACAGATTCCCAAAGCCTCAACGGATGATGTGCCAATCGAACTTGGCTTAGAAAAACCCATAGGACTCACCCAACTGCAAGCACATTTTGTGGTTCCCCTGTTTCCCAAGAAATCTCGGCCCCACCCTGCGGGAGTGACCATAGATCCTCTTCGAGTGAATCTTCACTTCGGTAATTCCACCCTTCATTTGTCAGGAAAAGGGACCCCTTCTCGGTTTTATTTAGTTGGTAATTCCCCATCACTGTCTTCACAAGACCTCCCGGTCGCTCTTCCTGTTCAACAACCCTTTTCATTTGAACAGCTTCAATTAGAAGCGGAGATTCAAGACGCCCAATTTACTCTGCGATCATTGAAGGCTAAGGTTTTTGATGGGGCGTTGATGGCCAAAGGAATGTTGGATAGAACACGTCCTCCTTTTGCCTTTTCTACGCAAGGCACTTTCAAAGATTTTTTAGTTGAGCCACTTGTGAAAGTTATCCGACCCTCTTCGCTGAGCATAACCGGAGTTGGGCAATTGAAATGGAAAGTGAGTGGGGTGGTTGGACCTTCAAAGATGCCGGAACTTGTTGGCCCAATTCATTTAATCATTCGAAATGGTGAAGTGATAGGTTTTGATCTTGTGAAAGCCGTTGAGGAAGCCTTGCAGATATCAGGTGTGCTTGGAGAATCCACTGGTGCTACGCAATTTTCACTGATTGATGCCAAGACAGATCTGGATAAGGACGGTTTAGCCATTCGAGAATTGATAGCCAACATACATAACTTTTCATTACGGAGTGTAGGGAAGCTTGGCTTGGATCAATCGGTGAAGCTTCAAGGGACGCTTGGCGTCCCACCGGCTATTGCCGATAAAATTATTCGGCGGTTCCCTCTGGCCCAAGTCGTAAGGCAGAAAGGGCAGTTAGTGCTCCCATTTGTTGTAAGGGGGACGGTTCAGGATCCTGTGCTTCGCTTGGATACCCAATCTTTGGGGAATCAGGTCCAAAAGAAAGTGGAAGAACGTCTTGAAAAAGTATTGCAGGGCGATGATCAAGAATTGCAGAAATTGTTGAATGAGGG
>QIDY01000063.1 GCA_003228495.1 Nitrospirota bacterium | reverse complement strand
GACCTTACCTCTCTCCGTTAGAGCCAAGACCTTTACCCAGACGGTCTGAATGGCTCGCAATTGGACCTTTTGCTCCGGAGTGAAATATGTCCGACGTGCTAGCCCTTCTGATGACAAAATTCCCAGGCAGACGAAAATCGATAGTGCCCTGACAAACCAAAACCACATATTCTACCCTCCCCAGACTCTAGAAGTGAGAAGTAAAAATTGAGGAGTGAGAAGCAAGAGAGAAGAAAAGGCAGGTCCATTAAAGAAGTGAGAAGTTAAAAGTGAGAAGTAAGTAGCCAGAGAAAATAAAAGGTAGTGCCTTCTTGTTTCTCACTCTGTACTCTTCACTTTTTACTTCTACCTTCTCACCCTTCACTTCAGTCCCCCTCGCGATGATCGCTTATCTCGGATAGGCTCATGAAATCGGTGTATTAACTGATATGACCATCGAGATCCAATTGTTTATATGTCCAACTCGTGGCTTCACGGAGATCTGCCATTTCCTTGGAGTTATCAAAAATCAACCAGACTTTTTCCTGGAGTTGGCCGATGGGTTTGAGGGACGGCCCCCACAGTTGTTTTCCTATCGCCCATACCACTGCGGTCAGGAGAGGAAAATCGATGTCTTCAGACGTTTTGAGTTGAGGTAAAATGCTTGAGACATAATGGACCAAAGGGGGAATGGTGCGAGGATCACCAGTCCTAGCCGCAAGTTTTCCCAAGGCTTTGGCGGCCTCGGCTCGAATAGGAGATTGTGTGCTAGTTTCAAAAAAGTCGATCAAAAGGGGGATGGAATCAATTCCAGCCCCGGCAAGGGCATTAATCGTTTCTTGCTGGAGATCGGTTGATTCAAGGAGTTGTTGTAATTGGGGCAAAGCTTCTTCCGCATGCAAATCACTCAAAACCGCCAAAATTTTTACTTTTCGCAATTTGGGCGTCGTCGGCCGATCTAGTAGCAGAAGGAGACGATCGATTTGTCCCCATTCAGCCGAGAGCAAAATAGGAAAGTCATATTCTGCTAGGCGCTGGTTCAACTGACCCATAGCATAGTGCCCGGAATCTTCCACTTTGGCTTTTTGCGCTGCTTGGACGGCATCGGGAAACGAGGTGCGAATTTCCTTTTTCCAGTCTAAGTCACGGTGGTGCAGTCGATAGGTCAAGAGGCAAGCCGGACCCTTCCAGAGTCTATCTGGGGCATCCGCTAGATCCACATCTCCTCCAGTCGCCGAAGTTCCAGTCCACGTCTTGCGTTCTTCGCATTTCACTTTAAATTCAATATCATGTGGCTGTGCCGGGTCGGTAATGACGGTATAGTTCAAATCCTGCAATCGAGTCGTAATGGTTTCAACCAGGGGTGAGTCGTCAGTTGGGCCTTTTTCCGTTAAGGCCAGGACATTAAGTAAGATCGTATTGGCTTTGGCCAATTGCGATTGTTGTTCCGGGGTGAGATGAATTCTCCTGGCTTCCGACCACGAACCGCTCAGGCACAGAGATAAAAAAGCGATACCAATAATCCAGTTTTGCTTCACACAATGCTTTTGAAAATCAGTATTGGCCATGAGAAAATAACCTCCTTCGGGAAAAGGGGCATGGCTGCGGTTGCACGGTAATGAGAATGAGCGGGACAGATTCTCCTCAATATACCTCTTAGGGAGAGAGGGGATCAAGAAAATATAGGCTGATCGTTTCATAGCAAAGGCTAAAGCTTTCTTTCGTGAAAGTAGGTCCCTTGTGAATCGGTTGAACCAGCATGGAGGTCCGGCTATACTCGCCACATGATTCAGAATCACAAAATTGCGTTCCTTGGTGCGGGAAACATGGCGGAAGCATTGGTGGCCGGTATTTTACAAGCCAGGCTGTCTGAGCCTGATTTTGTTCTTGCCACGGACATTTCCCCGACCCGACTGAAGGTTGTAAAGGATCGGTATCAAATTCAGGTTGGCTCTCATAATCTTGATGCGGTTCTATGGGCCGATATCATTATTATTTGCGTGAAACCTCAAGTAATAAATGAGGTTTTATCAAATATTCAGACAGGCTTAACTGATAAACACTTACTCATTTCAATTGCGGCAGGGGTTCCGATAAAAGGTATTCAAGCCCAGATTGGCCAAACCATTCCCTTGGTGCGTGCGATGCCAAATACCCCTGCCGTCATTCAAGAAGGCGTCACCGCGCTTGCAGGTTGCAGCGGCCTTTCCTTAGAAAATCTTAAGGTCGCCCAAAGCATCTTTGAATCGATCGGCAAAGTGGTGGTGGTGGATGAATCATTGATGGATGCCGTAACAGGTCTCAGTGGGAGTGGTCCAGCCTACGTGTACTTGGTCATTGAAGCACTGATAGATGGAGGCGTACGGGTGGGGCTTCCCCGAAACGTGGCTCATACGTTAGCTGTGCAAACCGTTCTAGGTGCCGCGAAGATGGTAGGTGAAACCGGCGAGCATCCAGCCGTGCTCAAAGATCGTGTGACCTCTCCTGGTGGGACAACCATCGCCGGATTACAGCAATTAGAAGAAGGCGGGTTACGAGCTACGCTAATCGAGGCCGTCGAAGCGGCCACACATCGTTCTAGTGAACTTGGAAAATAGTATGCCCTAATCCGATCGTCTGACCTGGAGTATTTATTGGTATTCATTTGAGAAAGGAGTGCAAGGTGCAGTATTGGGTAAAAGTGGTGTTTATTGACAATAAAGAAATCGAATTCAAAGATGCGATTCGACACACAATCAGTGACGATATGGAGATTCTGGAGATTGACACTCCCAAGGAAGTCACAATTATTCCCCTCAAACAAATTAAATATTTTTCTTGCGATGCGAGCGTCTTTGCCAATCAAAAGGCTGGATCTTAAACCAGGCCTACTGACGACTTAATATCTAGATGCAAATGTCCGAACATGTAAGATAGTGAGTGTTTTTGGCACTTATTCTGAACATCGGAGTAAGAAAGCCTGATTCGGATACATTTAAGGGGATTGGTGGAAGGCTTTAAAAGCTGTATTCTTGTCAAAATGCGCTCTATGTGGCATCATATACAAGATTCAACCTGCCTTTTCCGCCTTCTTTTTCCATATTGAGTAGGAAGATCCGAGACAAGACATGAGGCCATTTAATAAAATTCTCTCAATGCGCGAAACAATGCAAAACGTGGCCAAGCAACTGATGGTAGTTTTGCTTTTTATTGTCGGGGTCCTGTTGTTATGGGAAATTCCCCACCATGAAGGCAATGCCCTTTCCCATAAGGATCGTGTTCTTCAGCTAGGCAAAAATTTGCCATCCTATGAAATTAAAACCTTTCTTAAGCATATAACGACTCGATTGCCGCATTATCGAGAAGCCTTTCAACGAGCCGAGAAAAATACCGGAATTTCCTGGGTGTTACTGGCTTCCATGGCTTATCAGGAGTCCAAATGGAATCGGCATGCGATCAGCCCAACCGGAGTTCGTGGCTTGATGATGTTGACTCGTTCAACCGCTGCGGATTTGGGAATTAAGAATCGACTGGATCCCAAGAAAAGCATTGCGGGTGGAGCCCGATATTTATCACATTTGGCTAAACGTATTCCAGAAGCCACGTATGTGCCCGACAGAATGTTTCTGGCTTTAGCGGCCTATAATGTTGGAATGGGACATGTCAAAGATGCGCAATTGCTTGCACGGCGTTTGGGAAAAAATCCTAACCAATGGGATAACATCAAAGCCGTTCTGCCTCTATTGGCTAAGAAACAATATTACCAAGATCTTCCACACCGTTATGCCCGAGGCTGGGAACCGGTTCAGTATGTAAAGCGCATTCGGGAATATCGAAAAATTCTCCACCAGGTCCTCAAACAAGAAGCAAAAAATCAGAAGGTTGAAATCTAAACCCATCGCTTCTTCTTATGAGAGGGCATTCCCTCTCTGTCGTTTTTCAGCTTCCCCTTTTCCATCTCTTCTACAAGAGTCCGCCTATATGATTAAGGATGCAGTGAGTGAAATTCCCATTCTTTGGCGTAGAGGATCCTCCCTGTTTTTGCGAAATGAATTTTAAAAAATGGCTGGGAGCCTGTCGGGCTTAGGGAATCGAGAGCGAAAAAGTGGCTGAGCGAGGGCAGATTTTGACGATTTCGCCGTCCCCATAGTGGGACTATGGGCCAAGAAATCTGCGAAATATTGACCGCTTAGACACTTTTGCAGCCGATTCTTCCTAAGCCTGACAGGCTCCTAGGGTGTGGTGATGCCGATGGGGTCATTGGGGCCTGCACGTTCGATCGTGAGGGCTTTGTCGTTCGGGAGAACGGTGGCTTTGATACGATCGCCATAATCGAAGGATTCGGAAAGGGTGGTATTTGGTGTCACTTCAATTTGAATTTCTCCCCGTTCTCCACGGACGATAAAAAAATCGCCGTCAACCATTAAAACGTCAGCCACAATGGTACGAATAGTTGGCGTCGATTCGACAATCGGCTCAGAAGATTCTTTTTCAGATGGAGATGGAGTTTGTGTTGTCGCTGGAGTGGTTGGAACAGGAGGCGTTGGTGTACTTGACGCGATCGGTGCTGATTCCTCTTGAATGCCTGTTTGTTCGTCTTTTCCTGCCCGAACCACAGAAAGCGCTTTGTCTGTTGGTGTCACTCGTGCCTTGATTCGATCCCCAAATTTAAAATCTTCGCTTAATTGTGTTTTTGGTGTAATTTCAATTTGAATTTCGCCATGTTCGCTTCGAACAATGTAAAAATCTCCATCGACCATGAGGAGGTCGGCAATGATCACACGGACTTTCGGCACTTCATATGCTTTATATATAGGTGGCGTAACCGGAGCCTCTTCAGAAGTTTGGGATGTCTCTTTCGTTGAAGATGGCGGTGGGGGAGGCTCTGAGGTTTCGTTGGTCGTGATCCCAACAGGTTCACCAGGAGCAGCGCGGGTGATAATCTGGGCCACGTCGTTGGGCAGTAACACAGCCTTGATGCGATCACCGAATGTAAATTCCTCAGAGAGTTTGGTATCGGGTGTCACTTCGATTTGGATTTCCCCTCTGTCTCCACGCACGATATAGAAGTCCCCATCGACCATCAATAAATCGGCAACAATGGTTCTCGTTTTCGGAGAAGAAACGACTTGAAGCTCGTCTTCAGCTATGAGGAGACTCCCAGCTCCAAAGACGGGCAAAACGACACAGAGGAAGATCCAGGTAAATCGTCGAGGGTGAGGAAGTAGGGCTGCCATCTTCATCGTCCTGTTCAACAAGATGCGGGGGAGGTTAACCGGCACAGAAGAATTTGTCCCATGCGAGTAGATTATGGTGCCGAGGCGCAGAATCGAACTGCGGACACCAGCCTTTTCAGGGCTGTGCTCTGCCAACTGAGCTACCTCGGCACACAATTTCTACCGTTATTTGACAATACGACTGTGAAAAAAAAGTTCAATGTGTGTAACAGGATTTTACCCATAAAATCAAGCAAAAGTATAGAGTTTTCCCAAGTTTGATGCCGCAAAGTTTCTTGACGGTTTTTATAAATGCCAGGTATTCTCCATCACGGTTTCTCTAAAATTAATAATATGGATACGAGATTTCTCACACGCAAGTTGCCACAATTAAAGGGTTGATCATGGAAGAAAAGAAAGAAAGTGCTTCTCAAGCAGATCTTGACGATTTAGATGAGTCAGAAAAATTGGAAAAAGAGATAGATGGGTTGGAAGAAGAGGTCTTAGAAGAAGAAAAGGAGCTGACTAACGAGGAATATTTGCAAGCCGTCTTACAAAAAGCCAAAGATGCTGCCCGCCCACTAAGCGGAATGATTGCCATGAAAAAAAATGCCGCATTGATGGCGATGGCTGATGGGTTGGAGGAGGCGGAGGAAGCTCTCCTTGAAGCGAATGAGGAAGATCTTAAAGCATTTGGAGATGATGAGTCCCGTGCTGCTATGGCCGACCGTCTTCGCTTAACCCCGGCCAGAATTGCAGACATGGCCAAACAAATTCGGGAGATCGCCCAATTGCGGGATCCCGTCGGCGAATCGAAAGGGTTTTGGCAACGTCCTAATGGGATGAGAGTTGGACGGGTGCGGGTGCCGATTGGGGTGATTGGGATGATTTATGAGTCCCGTCCCAATGTGACGGCCGATGCCGCAGCTTTATGCTTGAAATCCGGCAATGTGTGTGTGTTAAGAGGAGGCTCCGAAGCGCTTCATTCCAATAAGGCCATTGCTAAAGTCTTAGGGGAAGCGGCACAAAAATCCGAAATTCCCGATGGGGCAATTACTTTCATCGACCGACCCGATCGGGAGGTTGTTTTGGCTTTACTCAAAAGTGATCAATATATCGATCTCATTATTCCACGTGGGGGCGATGCGCTGATGAAAACCGTGAATGAACATGCCACGATTCCCGTGATTAAACATGATAAAGGGGTGTGCCATATCTATGTGGATTCGGATGTAGACCTTTCAATGGCTCAACGTATTAGCTTCAACGCCAAAGTGCAGCGATCTTCCACTTGTAATGCTATGGAAACCTTGCTGGTTCATGAGAAGGTTGCCAAAAAACTGTTGCTGCCGCTGGCTGCAGAATTCGTGAAAGCCAACGTGGAAATGCGAGGGTGTCCCAAAACCTGTAAAATTATCTCTGAAGCCAAACCGGCGCAAGACGAGGATTTTGGCAAAGAATTTTTGGCGTTAATTCTGGCCATCAAAGTCGTGAAAGACCTTGATGATGCTATGAATCATATCCATCAATTTGGATCCCGCCACACGGAAACCATTGTCACTAATGATTATGACCGGGCCTTACGGTTTCTTCGGGAAGTGGATGCTGGAGCGGTCATGGTCAATGCTTCCACACGTTTGAGCGATGGCTATGAATTCGGGTTAGGTGCCGAAATTGGTATCAGTACCACGCGCATTCATGCCCGCGGGCCGATGGGCCTCGAAGATTTAACGTGCTCGAAGTATCTCGTCTACGGCACAGGACAAATCCGCGAATAACACGCCCATATCTTACTCGAGATCAGCATTGAATATTTATCTGCTCACTTTGCTGATCTTGAATAGGCGCGCTGCATCTTCACTAATCTCGTCATGAACGTTCAGGCCATTCTGCAGCATCCGGAAGCCATTCGGTTTCCAGACAATCACGTGTATAAAGATACGTGGCAAACAGCTGGTGGACGGGCAGTTGAACTAGCCACGGGCCATCACGTGTTCTATGGGAAACATGGCCAGCGAATCTTGATGGCTGACCCCGATGGGAATCCGTTACACGAATGTCTCTGGGGTAAACAGGCCTCAGGTATTCCGGTTCTCGTTTCAGCCAGGCTTCGATTGGATTGGGGACAGTGGGTAGGCATTAAACCTGCCAGTCTCGTGAATACGATCTCATTGGATCTTTCGAAACGGCCTGGTTGGGAACATCTGACGCGAGATGATCTACGAGAGATGGCTGCACGGGCAATGAATGCCGATATCGCAACCATTCAATTCTTTTATCGTAATGAAGATTTGGAATTGCATGATGATGGGAAGGCGACTATTCGGCAAGTGAAAGACGCCTTCTATGTCTTACAGGATGCTTCATTTGAGGGAGCAAAATTTATGTCCTGTATGAGTCGCATGGAATGGGGGCAAATCGATTATTTGCCGGTCGTAGAATTATTTTTGTCACTGCTTCCTGGAACGGGGAGTGCGACCTTTGAGCTTATTCGCGGGCTCTATGATGATCAGCAGACTGACTCTCCGACTTCGTTGCGATATCGAGGGATTCCTGCCTATCCCTCCGTCGGAGCTTTTCGATTATTCAGTTTATTCTATACACCTTCCACACAGTCGGGAGAGGCACCTCAAGACGTCTTTTTAGACGTCAATCGTTCGCATGAAGTGGAATGGCAGCCTACACTTGAGTATCCAGTCCGATACATCGATAAAGAGCAACGGCTAAGTGTGACGATGCATCACCACAAGATTCAAAAAGTCACCCTCTGGGATGATTCCTCTGGACTTGCCTATCTCGCCACGGCTTCATCTGGAGAAGCCAAGTCAGATGCGCGTGGTGCTCAAATTATTGGACAAGAACTTCACCTGTATGATGGTGACCAACTGAAGGTGTTGAAAGCACGAGAAGCATGGGATTCATCAACGAATGAAAATAAACGGGAATGGAAAGCCTTTTCATCTTCTTGGCGAGAGTGTTTTCCGCAAGATCACCCAGAACTGTCTCCGTCCCAGGCCTTTTCTGCCGTTTTGCTGTACCCGGATGACTCACAAATAATCGGCGAAAGAGAGAGCCAGCCCTTTATTTTCGATTACCTGGAGGATTTTCTGGAAGAACAAGCAGAGTTACGGCGATTCCGGGAAATGGCTGATCACATATTGGTGGCACGTTGCGATGCGAGCCTTGGGGCTTGTCTGAAGTATGATCGCCCACAATTTTATACCATCTGGTATGAGTGGCCGGAATTTGCCCAGAAACATGCACAACAGATTTGGAACACTTTAAACCGGAAGCAGATCTTGTCTTGGCTACCTCATTTTCAATTTCTTCCAGTAAGTCATGAGGCGATCACGCACACCTCTTCGCCCTTTGATTGGATGAATGTGTGGATTCCGTTTTCTGTCTATGATGATCACAAAGAATTAAGGCAATGGAGTTGGTTTCTTGCCAATCATCTGGTTCCCGGAGGAATTGGGTGTGTGGCTGGGCCAGCGGTCATGGGACAGCTGTTTCAGGAGAGTGGCCTCTCGGTGGTACATGTTGAGCAAGGAGAGTCCTTACCAACATTCAAGATTCATCAGGCTATCCTACAGAAGGGCCGACTTCAGCCGGAGTTGACTGTTTGGATCATTCAACAATCCTAAAAGTCGTTTTACAACGCCGAGCAGACCATTCCAATAGGGAGTCATCTTCATGAATAATCAGGAAAAGGCTTTAGTGGTCATAGCCCATGCCCTCGCACACCAAGAGAACGAGATCCAGTATCTCAAGGCCCTACTTGTCGAAAAAACCAATATGAAAATTGAAGAATTTCAACAGGAGCAAGACGAGTTTTGGGCCAAGACCAAACATTACCGAATCTATGAAACCATTAAAAATCTCCAAACACTTCAAGAAGAGATGGAATCTATTCCCGAACATGTCGATCTGGACATGTATCGAGATCACCTGCGTTGGCCCAGCGACCCACCCGAAGGAAACGAGTAAGGCGCAGGCTTTTCTGGTAGGTACAACAAAAGAGAAATAGCCTACCTAGGCGTCATTCCAGCAAGCTTTTAGCTGGAATCTCTCCGTTATGATACCCCTGAGGGTTCGTGCCCGAGCACTTAGGAAAAGAGCTGAGAGGGAAGGACCAGATTGAGATTGAACATAGACGTGGCATGCAGGCCATCCTGACGGACGTACTCAATGGTGCCCGTGAGTCCAATGAGGATGACCTCTTGGACCCCGGACGCCAGGTAGGCCTGAGTTTTATGGTTGATTTCCTTTTGCCGGTTGCCGGGTGAAAGGACTTCGACCACGAGTGGAGGGGCTTCAAGGAGATGTTCTGGGGTGGCAGCTTTCTGCCAGGCGTTCTCCGGCATCCAGATCACGTCAGGAACTCGGATACCGGCCGTAGCCGTTAAGACCGCAGCTTCTACGACGGCTTCTCCTCCTAATTGGGCCTGTAATTGAAGGGCAATTTGGGTGCAGAGGCGTTGATGGCGTGTTTCAGGGCGCGGACTCATGATCAGTTCTCCATGTTCCGTGAGTTCATACCAATCAGGAAGCTGATCATTTCCTGCAAGGTCAGCCCACAAATTTGTGAGTTCTTCCGGCGACAGAATGGTATCCGCATTCATCATGCTGTTCATTCTAAGAAGCTCCTTGTATCCTGTCAACGCATGAGTCAAGCCAAAAGTTAGTTGGAATTCTTCATGGCTCCACGGAGGAAAAAGGGGACAGATTTATTTTTTTATGTATCTCCAGAT
>QIDY01000126.1 GCA_003228495.1 Nitrospirota bacterium | reverse complement strand
CACATATCAATACCTCAATTAAGAAGTTAATTATCAAATAGTTTTCAGATACTCAATAAGATCCCACCGCTCTTGTTTCGACAATGAAGGCCCAATGACTCCGTTCTCTGGTGGACCATCACGAAACTCATGTCCAGCATTTGAATTGCCGGGAAGTGTTGTATCAAATTTAAAATTACTACGTGTTTTCTTTTGAGTGACAAAACCAACATGAAAAGGATCAAATTCAGAATGTCCCACATAAAAAACGGCATCGCGTTCTTCTTTTGGTGATAAAAGTTGGTATAAATTCGGGATCGAACCATTGTGCAAATAGGGAGCCAATGCCCATATTCCGCTATGTGGCCGAGCAATATAGGCTAGCTTGCCCTGCATGGTATTAGGACGATATCCATTCCATGATTCCTGCTGTTCTTGAGAGACTTTCAGATCCTTATATTGTCTTTCGAGAATTTTGGTGGTGAGATATTCTGCTGTATCCGCGACTGTCAGTAATCCTAATCTGAGGGGACCAGACTTAACGATACGATGGTGAAAATTTGTAGCCGAAAGGGGATCAGTTCCAATTTCTTCTAAAGGAATAAGATTGACCATTTTAAATTTCTTGCCATATTTATTTGGTTCTGTCAGTTTAGCTACATGGCAATGGGCACAATGTTGCTCGTATAAATTGGCTCCCCGATTGACCTGCGATTGATCGATAGGTAATTCAAATTTTTCAGAAGGCCAGGCCGGAGGCCGAAGGCCTCTAACCAGTTTCTCAATCTCAGCCAGATCCCTAACACTCGCGCTCGTCCTGAACTGATTGTTGTTCGGATCCAACATTAAATTGGCATTAAGTCCAAGCGCTTGTATGAGGTTTCGCCCCATAGGCTGCATAATTGCCCCATTCCACTGAACCCAGTTCAAAGTCCAAGCGCTCCAAATTGCAGGGAAACTAACTGGAGCATCGGCTGGACGAAGATTACTCCTATCTAGTTTGAAAAGAACCGTATTCCCCCCTCGTCCCAATGCATCTAATCGCCCGGATCCCCAGACGGTGGGATAAAGATTAATCTCGCTTTCTTTTGCAACTTGTTGGGGCTCTAACTTTTTCTTCAAATTGTTCAGGACTTTAACTTTTAATTGTTGCTGACTAGTTTCACTCCATTGCTCCTTCAGGACGGCTTTTGCGAAGCGGCCAAGCTTTTCTTTATCAGAATGTTCCCCAACAATAGCACCCAGCGCCTTGCCGATTTCTTCGGCAAAAACCATTGCGTCAAACAAAGAAGATCCACCATCAATCCTGACCGTTTGATTGTTGTAGGAAATTTCGGTTGTATGACAAGCCGCACAGGTTAAGCCCACCCAGGTTTCCTGAGCAATTGAATCATTGGTTTTGGCAAATCCCACTGGCAAATGGTCTGGGTTTTTTAGAGGGTTATGATCGGGAATGATACCAAGCCGCTTAAGGTTTTTATCTTCAAGAAATCGGTTGGAATTTGTCGCCTGTTCTAGCGCAAGAAACCACGAATACGGAAGCAATCTGGTCCCTTGGGGAGCATGGTAAAAAGTTTGCCGCGTTTCTTCATCGAACCCTTGATCCAAATAATGAATTCCCTTGTTTGAACCGAAAGCCTTTCCTACACTCAACAACCCAAGCACAAGGCTTAGGGCCACAATTAAAGAAAAACGGACGGGTCGAGAACTCATTACTTTTCTCTCAAGTTTCATAGTTTTTACGCGTGTTGGATATAATCTTCCGGAAAGACCATAAAAAATATTGAACCCCCGGTAAAGAAATCAGCATTATTTATGCCAACACCTTTATCCTTGTGGAGGTAATTAAGACGTCCGAAAAGCCCAAGAAAATAGAACTAAAAATTCCCTGTAAAATCTAGGATCTAGTATTTCATTTTTTTTGTTATCCAAATGGATACATAAGAGCCTGTTGCTCAAACATCGCGATCGACTTTTCTCGTGACCGGCACTCACCGGGGTGGCTTCTCTTCCCGCCGTTGTCTCGCCGAGACGGTCAGGAAACGTGAACTCCTCGTGTCTCAGCGTGTCTCTTCTTCCCAGTTTATGGCCTCAAGTCTTGCGGTCAGCCTCCCCTATGTTGATTCGCCCAGCTCGCCTTGCCGCTCCGCCAGAGCTTCAACAAATTGTGCGTCGTGCAGAGCAACTTCCACTCACTGGCACACGCCTGTTCGCCTCGTCGCATGAACCGATCACAGCCTCGCCCCACTTTGATTTGCCCAAAGACCGGTTCGACCGTCTGCCCCCGTCTCTTGTACAAGCGGCGCCCTCGCTTCGTCAGGAGGGCGCGATCCATCCGCTCCCGAGCCGTCAGACATTTGGGGATCCGCCCGCGCGGCGGTGGCTGGTCGCGCTGCGCCTTGCGTTGCTTCCAGTCCTTGTTCGTCGCCACCAGCAGCTCCGGTCCCTCCGGCACCATCTCCGTCAAGTTCGCCTCACTGCAATACCCGGCATCGGCCAACGCGATGCCGATGGCCTGAGCATGGTCAATGGCCTGCACGTTCTCTCGGGCCTGGGTCAGCATCGGGTGTAATTGGTGGAGATCATTGGCCTGCTGTGTGAGCTCGGCGGCCACGATCACTTGCTCGGCGGTCACCACGGCTTGGGCATTGTAGCCCTGGACATCGCCACTCTGTGTTTTCATGATACGGCTATCTGGATCGGTCACGTTGGCTTTGGCCGTCGCGGTGATCTCGTCCGCGACCACCTGAGCCGCCTTGGGCTTCCGCCCCCGTGGCTTCTGGCCCGTGACGGCTTCCTCGGCCTGCCGAGTGTCGTGCTTGGCTTGCTGCGTCGTTTGAGCCACCTCGGCTTCCTGTTGCAGCCGGGCCTGACAGGCCTGCAACCGGGCGCGCCGACTCTCCCGTGTCTGCAAGGCCTTCGGCAGTTCGTCCCCGCGTCGCTGTGTGCCATAGAGACGGTCTTCGGCGTCATCTGCTCCTTGGGCCTCGAGCAACATCTCGTGCACGGCGGCGGTGATCGCCCCCGCGGTCCGATTGGCCGCCAGGGCTGCATCGGCCTTTATCTTGGTCCCATCCAACGCCACCACCCCGACCTTGACCACACCCGCCTCGGCACAGAGCCGCAGCACATCTGTGAACAGAGCGGCTAACGCCGTCTCATGGGTTTTCCGGAACCGCGCTAACGTCGTATGATCAGGGCGCTGATTGGCGGCAATCACACGAAAGGCGATATCGCGTTCGCACAGCCGCTCAATCTGTCGACTCGACCGCTCGCCCAGACAATAGGCATACAGCAGCAGCGCCACCATCATCGTGGGGTCGTATGCGGCTTGGCCCCAGCCATCCCGTCGATACGTCTCTTCAATGGCTGTCAGATCCATCTGGGCCACGGCATCCAGGAGAAACCAGGCCAGATCGCCCTCGGGCAGCCAGTCCTGCAATGCCGGCGGCATCAGATACAGTTGGTTGCGATCACATGACAGAAAGTTGTAGCCCATCGAAATCCTCCTCATGGTGAAGCAAGGAGTATATACGCATTAATACCTAAGAGTCAATAGGTTTGTGCAACAGGCTCATAAATTATCTCATTGGATACATATTTTGACTTTCAAAATGCATGCAACCTAAATTGATAGGCTCGCAAATCTGGCACACGACTTTTCTCAGCAGTTCTCTCACTTTTTTAATGTCCTATGCTTTGGAATGCATGAGATACCTAATGCGAAAAACACCAGAACAAATCCTTCTTGAAAGTTTCCTTAACAAAGGGGAAAACATTGGCATGGGTTTTCGGGAGAAAGAAGAAGCAAATAATTGGTGAGAGGTCGAAGGCAGAAATCTTTGGAACAGGCAAGGCAATCGGTAAGTGGACGATCGCGAAAAACTCCTTGTTTTATGTGAGCAAGATGCCAGACGTTTTAACGAGAAAACTCATTCGGCGGTAATGGCTCTAACCCTTTTCTTGAGCGTTTTTGATCCCCCAAGGCTATATTGACCCGTAGCGGGGTCCCAGGTTCTAGAGAAGGATCAATAACAAATTTATCTGGTGAAAGGTGCTCAGTGCGACTTCCTTCCGATAGTTCAGGGCCTATACCACGACCCAGCCATTTCCCTAAATCCCTTAGCGATTTATTTGCCAGAAACACCGTTAGGGACGAAGCTACAGGTTTCCCCAAGGTATTAGTTACTTGGCTTAAGGCGAAATTCACAGGCTGATAGGGCACCACTTTGATGGCCCCATCAGATGACGCGGGGACCTTCAAGGATTCTGGTCTCACAAATTGCCATTTTCCCTTTCCAAAAAATGCCAACACATACAGGTGCCCTGATAGATTAGATTCTATGGTCAGTTGAAGTTCCGACCATTTTCCTGAAAACTTTTTGATATCAATCTCTTCATCATTGCCACCCGCTCCTCGCCGAACAAAGCTATATCGAATCCCTCTAGTTTGTCCTTGTGAGAAATCCTTAACGACTTCTTTGGGGTCCTTTAGATCTGAGACTTCTTCTGTCAACTCTTTTTCAGCTTTAGAAGTCGTTCCCCTTAAATGTTGCTGTGCTCGCATGCCGCCTAATTCTTCCCCTACCGCATCAGCTTGTCTGCTTTTATTGGCATAAAATAATTCCCTGGCACTCAGGGAAGAGGTGGCATCTCCTCCTTGCAGCCTTTCGGCAAAGGAAGGTGCCCGAGCCAATTGCTGGAGGTCTTTTTCTTCTACCCCTGGAGACGCCACAGAAGGAGCGACCATTAGCCCTTCTTCGGGGACCTTTTGAACGATTGCAGATTCTGAAGACGGAGACACCGATTTTTTAGCTTTCAGACGACGTTCCTTTTTGACCTCTTGTCGTCGGATACTTTCAGAACGAATCTGTGGTGAAGGTTGCCGCATGCGTTCAGAATCATTTGAAGCATTAGCGATAGTTGATGGCGGTGGTGAGGAAACTGGAGCCGATAAGCCTGCAGCTCGCTCTGGTTCCCTTTGGTCGTTTTTCTGTGGAGCCTGGGTTTGCTCCTTCATTTGAACTGCTTCAGTTTCTTGAGACCGAAATACCTCTTCATTTTTATCGTTATCTTTATCTTGGGACATAGAACGTTCCACCTGTTGCCCCTGCTCGACCAATGGTCCCCAATCTTTGTTTATTTGCCAGCCAAAGATAAGTGCCAAACCAGCTGCCGCAATACTTCCGGCCCAGACGAGCGAAGATGGTTGGCGGAACCAACCAACCCCCGAACGGCGAGATGGTACTGTCTTTTGCGGATTCCCTGAAGCTTGAAGGCTCGCCAGGATTCGTTGTAGCGCATTCGGGTCGGCGAGCAAGGCTTTCAAGGCTTCTTCATCAGCCAACGCATCAAACAACGTCTGATCATGAAGGGCTGCCTCAAATAATTGGCGCTTTTCCTCTTCAGTGAGCGTATCCGTAGCATAGCCACCGATGATCTGTTCCCAAGACTTGGACATTAGCCAACCGTCTCCTTATTGGGTCTCTGACCTTTCCCTTCTAGAGAAATTGTCTCCCATTTTCCTCCCATCAGAGTCAGGAGTTGCTTGCGACACCGCGAATCCCATGTATAAATCGTATTGATGGAATGTTCCCCCAGAATCTGCATGATTTCTGGAAAGGTATGGCCTTCAAGTTTAAGACGAAAGAGCTTTTGGCATCGTTCGCCTAATTGCTGCAACGCTGCAATCAGTTGCGTCACGCGCTCTTTCTGCTCGGCTTGCATGGCTGGATCGTCTCCGGGATCGACAAGCGGATGATCATCTACCGATTCCTGGTTGTATTCCCCCCGCCGCAATGTTTTTCTTTGACTATCCAGCATTTTAAACCGCAGAATCTGAAACGACAGAGGAACCAGCTCGGTCAATTCTTTGACGTACGGATATTTTTCGTGTAAGACCATCAGGACATCCTGGGTCAAATCTTCGGCTGCTTCCCTTAACCCACGAGATGTCGCGAACGCCAGAATCCTTTCACGGAGCTGGCGCAGAATTTCCTCCCGGGTTAGCCCCACCATTCATTCACCTTCATACCAATCCCTCTGGAATTTCAATTCAAACCTGTTTCACATCCTACCACCCCCAGACGAAATTTCACGTGTGTCACAACAGGCAAGCTGGAAGAGCCAAGCATACATTTTGGCCTCGTGAAGGACAGAAGATAAAGAAAGAGAATCAGAGGGAGGATAAATACACCGCAATACCGAGGACCAATAAACTAAGCATGACAATAGAACGTTGGACCCATACCACTTTCCCTGCAAATAACAGCGGTTGCGTTTCTGCTCGTTGGCTCTTTCCGATGGCCCCATAAGGGTCGAGAATGAGATCGTGGACAAAGATGAGCCCTCCTACAATGGCAAAGACAAAGAGTTTAAGCATCATGATTAAGCCCCAACTGGTTTCAATACGGGCCGAGCCGCTTTCATCCAAGAGTTGAGATGCGCCTGTAAAAACCAGCACTATGAGACTCACCCAGCCTACAGTCTTAAAGCGCTGCCCCATTTTTTGGGCCATCTCTAGAGCCTCTTTTGACGGTGTCTTGGCCTTCCCTTCGAGAAGGCTGGGTCTCACCGCTAGTAAAAAAAACAGCCAGCCACCAATGAAGGTGATAACGGCCAATAAATGTATCCAGGTCACAACGTACGCGGGCATGTCTACACTCCTTTAATTTCCGACTATAGCAACGCCCCCAATCATACCCACTAACCAGACGAAAGACCACTGTTATGAGTGTGGAAGAATGGCAAAATTCTATCCTTGTGCTTTTCTCTTCGCCGTGTTCTCAGGTAACATCTTTTCTAATTGCACATGGGCCTGTGACCTGTTTTTTTTGGAGCCATGTTGTTAATGAACCGAACATCTTACACTAGGCGATGTAGCTCTATTTTTCAGGGGATAGGCATCGCAGCAATGTTCCTTGTGAGTACCGTTTCCTCGCCTCATCTCATTTGGGCGGCAGACCAAGACCAAATGCGTTGGGACAAAAAATATGCGATGGAGAAATATTTGTTTGGGCGGGAGGCTATCTCGTTTTTGAAGGACCATGTCGACTTATTACCAAAAGGCCACGTGCTGGATTTAGCTATGGGCGAAGGTCGCAACGGAGTCTTTCTCGCAGTCAATGGGTTTCAGGTTACAGGAGTAGATATTTCCCAGGAAGGACTCAAAAAAGCAGAGGCTCTGGCGGCTAAACAGAGTGCGACGATTACGACTGTTGTCGCGGACCTTGAAACGTATGACATTCCGCTAAATACGTTTGACGTCATTATTTGCACTTATTATTTACAGCGGAATTTGTTTCCCAAGATTGCAGCGGGGCTCAAACCCGGTGGAATGGCACTGATTGAGACGTATACGATGGACCATCTTCAATACCGCCCACGGTTTAACAAAGCTTACCTTTTGGAACCGAACGAACTCCTGACGATGCTCCCGGGCCTGCGTGTCCTCCGATATCAAGAAGTCGATACCGGCCAGGCCGCATTTGCCAGCATCCTGGCTCAGAAACCACAATGACGAAAGACGTCCCACCGGGACGTCTCTACGTAAGATTTCATTCCTTCTGTTCCGGTCAATCCCGACACCTTTGCTATCTGGGGTTTTTACCGATGGATACCTGCCACAGAAAGGCAGGTATGACCGACATAAAAGACCTTGCGGCTCTTCGGAGAGTTCGGGTACCCTTGCAACTCCTTTTTGCCTTCATGAATTGGAAAAGGCCTTTATGACCGACTCTACAACCACAGACCCCATCGCTGATCGGTGGATTGAAATCGGGCCCCAAGTCTTAGACGAGAATTTGCTCAGCCAACGCGCATGGCGCATGCCCGATATTGTGATTTATCAGCATGGGCCGGAGGAATGGTGGGTGGCCCCGCTCGATGAAGAATTGCCCCTCATTCGATTAAACCGCATGGGTGCTACCTTGCTTGGCGCCATGGATGGCCGCCTGACCATCGGAGCCTTACTGAGTCAATACGGCAAATGGGTGTGTAGCCCCACCCAGCAAAATGGGCGCTGGCATCTGGAGCGATGGGCGCAACCACGATTTTCTCTAGCCTACTATGGCACCGAACCGCCCAGTGGACACAGTGCCGAAGCCAAATGGGATTTGTTACTGCAAAAAGTACGGGAAGGCTGGCATCAAAACGTCAAGGCGGAAACCGAGGATCATCTTTCCAAGTTTCACGTCCAGGGCATTCAGGGCCCACACGGACATTTTGAAATCATCGAAACCACAGTTTCCCATCTCTTCCGCGAACCCTGCGAAGCTATGAATGGCCTCACCTATGGACGGCTGCTTGGCAAGACCCTACGGCAAATGGGCTGGCTTTCGCCCAAACCCAAACGCATTGTGGAAGTGGGCGCGGGACTAGGCTATGTCTCGAAAGAACTGGCAGGAGAACTTTCTGCAGAGGAACGGAAAGGAATCAATTACACCTTTCTGGATCTGACCGGCCCGTTCCTGGGTTCTCAAACGTCGCTGGCTCGGAAGGCAGGTTGGACGGCAACAGCCATACAAGCCAATGCCGAACGAATGCCCTTGGCCGACCATTCCGTCGATCTGTTGATTGACAACGAAAATCTCGCCGACATGACACCAGTCCAATTTACGGGTGACGAACTCCTCATGTTTAAAGGTGAGAACCCACAACATGAGGAAGCCTTAGACCTCATCCGGCGCATGCGCCTGCCCCTCAATCCACCCTTTCCTGACGAAATCATTTTCAATTACGGCGCCATGCAATTTTTACAGGAAGTCTGGCGTGTGCTGAAGCCAGGCGGGCGCGCCATCCTGATAGAATTCGGCATCGAAAACGATTGGCCTTCCCCCGTCAGATTGCCGGGTCATACCGAATATGAAGTGCAATTCAGCCATCTTCGCCATGCCGCCAAGTGGCTCGGATTTCGAGAACAATATTGTACCCTGCCCCAACTCCTTGGCATGAAGCCAGACACCCAGGTGTTATGCACGGGAGCCGCCTATACACTACGACGATTCTGTCGCGAACTGGAGAAGCCATTTTCCGTACGCGCCTATACGAAAAATGAATTAGGCACCGCACTCGACGACCTACTACCCAAACTCACCGGTTTGCACTACCACAATGTCTTAGACCCCGCCTGGTTCGGCCTGTTGGATTTCAAAGTGCTGCTGGTGGAAAAACCCGGCGGCATGTCCATCGGTCAGCAACCGGCCTTCAAAGAAACCGCCGGTTTCCGCTGGTACACCCAACAATAAGTTAAAAATACCTCCATCAGTTTTTCTAGGGTTACTCCATCAGTTTTCGAGCCCGGTCTACCAGGACGCCTTCGCGGAGGCCGTAGTCGCTGACCAGACATGTCTCGAAACCGAAGGATTCCATGATCCGGCGAAGAATGACCGTGCCGGCCAGGATGACATATTCGCGGCCTGGTTCCAGACCCGGCATAGCGAGGCGTTCTGAAGCCGTTTTCGTGATGAGGGCTTTCTCCAGATTTTTGACTGTTGAGAGCGTGAGTTGATAATTATGGACTCGCGTTTGATCATAGCGGGCCAGCTCTTGGGCCATCGCCGCAAGTGTGGTGATCGTGCCAGCGGTTCCTACGAGCGGGATGTTCGGCATTCGTCCAAAGACCTGCACCACTTTAGCCAATTGCTCCTCGATACAAATTTCGGCATTGCCAATGTCTAGCGTTGTTGGTGGATCATGATGGAAGACTCGTTCCAACAATCGCACGGCACCGAGATTCAACGATATCACTAACGGACTTAGTCCTTTTCGATCTAGAATACATTCCGTACTGCCGCCTCCAATATCCAATGCTAGAAAGTCGGTAATTGTCTCAGGTAATCCAAAACGAATCCCAAGCAAGGTTCGCTGTGCTTCCTCCTCTCCGGTTAAGACTTCCACATCCCAGCCTGTTTCCTGCTTGATCCGCGCCAGAAATTCCTCGCGGTTCGTCGATTCCCGTA
>QIDY01000319.1 GCA_003228495.1 Nitrospirota bacterium | reverse complement strand
CGGAGTAAATCCCGGGCTGTACCTCAAGGCCATCCCCATCGGGACTCAGGAAATGTACCGGTTTTTCCAAGTAAATCTTCATGGGATCTGTGATCAAGGATTGGGGATCAATGTCCCGAGGGCGGATGCCGCTATAAGTCCCTACCGCTTCATAGACCAGCCCGCCTGGGAGTAGCATCGCGAGGACATGACGATCAGAGGAATCGCTTTCAGGTACGCCAGGAACGGAAACGGCCATAGGCTCAGGTAAATCCTGGTCATGGGTGTCCATCGTGATGGCTAATTGAACGGGTGGTGTTTCCCCCCCGGTAGGGCTGACCTGCAGGCTATCGGTCAACGGGTTTAGCTGATAGGAACCGGGATGGAGTTGAATATTATCCCCTTCTGGCGTGAGAAAATACGCGAGCTTCTCCAATGTGACTGTTTGGTTGTTTATGGCTTCATTGGCCTGTGCCGGCATTCCTGGACTCCATAGGGAGCAGACCAAAAGCACAATGACGAATTTATCTGCTAGAGAGAGGTTCATGATGCCGTCCTTTCACATTTGGCAGTTGAAGGCATGAGTGTTTATTGATATCTGATGCGTCGAACCAACTCTGGATTGGGTTCACGCTTTTTGTTAATGAATGTGCCCGATAATTTTTCCCGAAGCCCGAGAACCAACCGCTGGTCTTGGTTTGGTCCTGTACTTTTCACCATCCTCTTCGTATTGTTATCGGACGCTTGCTGCTTGAGCAAGTTGCACGACGCTCTGGTTGAACGCATCTAAGGCCTTCCGCGTATCCTTTAAATGAGTCTCTGCCAGTTGATTGATCAAATCCCTAGAGAGGACATTTAATATGGAATTAAGAGGACCTGAACTTTTCCTGAAATCACTGAGCCGTTTCCCTTGTTGTAGACCCGTTTTGACTTGATTCATGACTTGATCTAACCCTTTGTGGATTCCTGTTTTTGCACCGAAGCGAATTCCTGGGACAAGGACCTGATTCCACACAGCATCCACCGCGACTTCGACCACGGCGCATACCGCGGCCCCTACTTCCGGAACCAGGCCGCAGACCGCAGAAACGATTTTTTCAACAGTTCCTTGGGACAGATGAATGAGGCCAACGGCTTGATTGATCAGAAATCCACCATGGGGTGGTTTATCGCTATTGATGAATTTGTGGCCCATGGCCCTGACAATTTCTGTCCCTAACTCCAGTCTGAAGAGTTCCGGCCATTGAGCCTGAGGATTGAGGGCTGATTGCAGTTTTGCCAATGCGTTGCCTTGCGCCTTTTGATTCCCTAAGGCTCCGGTAAGCCTTTGAATGGTTGTTGTACCTTTTTCCAATTGTTGAATAAGGTATTTGGCATACACCCCATTGGCGACAGCTTTCAATTCGTCTTTTGTGAGCAATACACTACCCTTTTTCCCGGTTAGGGCTTTGCTTAACCCGTTCCCCATAGCTTTATGGAGGGGAGGAGCAATGTGAGTATTAAAAATTTGTTTGGACTGTTGGCGAAGGGAGTCCTCGAGTTGTAATGCAGCGGATTTTAGAGCTGGCTCGTACTTTGTTAAGAGTGGTACCAGGCATCGTGCACCCTGGTGCATTTTGGCTAACCGTTTCCAACTTTCGATAGCTTGACCAATGATTTGGGCGGACGTTGGGGGTGGATTAAATCCCTTGCGAAGCATCTGAATTTGCGGTTCCATGATGTACGGGAATTTCGTTTGCATTTTTGACAAAATGTCTTTTATCTTCCACCGCACAAAGTTGTTTGGATTGTCCCTTATTTGCTGGATCAGTTCACCGATCTTTGACTGGCGGGCTGTTTTCAAGCATAGAAAAAGAGGCCTGAGTTCTGGCCCAAGGGTCTGGACGGCCTTAATAAAATCTTTTGGTATAGCTTGCCCAACCTTTTGGGTGGTTGTTCGAACTTTCGATCGAACGGCTTGTACCGCCTTTCTAATACGAGGCCGTGAGGCAATCCTTTTAAACAGCCCACGAGGTCGTATCCCACTGTAGGTTCCTACCGCATCGAGACTTTGTCCATCGGGAAGAAGCAAGACCACGTGATGGATATCAGCGGTCTCTCCCTCTTCACCAGGTAACGAAATGGCCATAGGCGTGGTGAGAATTTCTTCATGAGTTGTCGAAGTTGCTTCAAGCAACAACGCATCCCGGCGTTCGGTTCCTGGAATGAGCCGGAGCCATTCTTGCGCGGCCTCGATGGAATAGTCTCCAGGGTCCGCGACCGCGTCACTGCCATCCGTGCCGATGAAATGTACGGCCTGGTCGAGAGTGATGGTCGTGGTTTCATCGGGCACCGAGGCCTGAGCGGGGAGAATAGGACTCAATAGTGCACAGATGAGCACTGCACTTGCGGGCGTGTTTGATAGAAAGAATTTCATGAATTTTCCTTCCAAATTATAAAGTATGAAAAAACAGGACTGTACAGGGTGTTGCGAGGTAAGTCGATTGAACAGTTTTTTTGGTTCAATAGTTTGGAGGGTTTTATAGAAAATTTGTGGGTTGCATAGGTAATTATTTAGCGATTATATACTTGACGCACGTTCAAGCATTTGCTAGACTGCCTTCATGCTGAGAACTACTTCTTTTTCTTGGGTTTGTCCTTCTCATGCGCCACCCGTTTTAGTTCCTTCCGTACATCAGGTGGAAAGAGTTTCTTCGCAAGCTCTTTGGTGGTCATATCTGAAGGTGTCTTTTTAGGAGCCATACCATGCCTCTTGAAACGCCACAACTCGACATTGTGACTATGATGAGTGCCTTCAATTCACACGAAAAATGCCTGCAAGTCCTGGAGGATCTTCGTTGGCCCAATGGCCCACGCTGTCCGCGTTGTGACTATGTGAGTGTGTCCCGTATCTATGCCCGTTGGCAATTTGATTGTAACCGCTGTCGCTATCGGTTCTCGGTAACCTCGGGCACCATCTTTCATGACTCCCATCTTCCTCTACAAAAATGGTTTGCCGTTATCTACATGATGATCGAATCTAAAAAGGGCATTTCGGCTAACCAAGTCAAGCGCACCATCAAAGTGTCCTATAAAACGGCCTGGTATCTGTGCCACCGGATACGAGCCGCCATGACCGAGTTGAACGCCGAACAACTCAAGGGTACCGTCGAAGTGGACGAAACCTGGGTCGGCGGCAAACTCGAAGGCCAGGGCACCGGCATTGGGAATTATCAGAAAAACAAATCACGGGTTATCGGCATCGTTGAGCGCAACGGCCAAGTCCGTCTACAGAAAATCAGCAAAGCCGACCGAAAAACCCTCCATAAATTTATCAAGACCCATACAAAGCCCGATACTGGGTTAATTATTACCGATGAACTCACGGCCTATAAAGGCATTGCCGATCATGACACTAGACACGAGAGCGTGAACCATAAGAAGAAACAATGGGTGAAGGGTGACAATATCCACACCAACGGCATTGAGAATATTTGGAGTCTCCTGAAACGGTCGATTATGGGGGCCTATCACAAAATCAGCGCCAAACACCTAGACGCCTACCTTGATGAGTTGGAATGGCGCATCAATAACCGAGAAAATAAGTATCTCTTCAGAGATACCCTCAAAAAGCTCATTGAGTCGAAGAAGGTGGAGTATCAGGATTTAGTGGCGTCCTGATCGTCTAACATTTTCATATAAAGACCAGCCCTTTCAGTCGTATACTCTGTCCATATACAGAGTCCTTTGACTACCTTTGTGGTATCAGATCCCGTGACCTGAATAGTAAGTCTATATTCTCCTTCTGGAATATTTTTTCTTATGCTAGGGATAATATGCTCAATCATTAGCGGCCCCTCAAAAAACGGAGCCCGACCGAGTATGAGCGCGGCTATATCAACATATACGGTATTCCCAGCCGTCAGGGTTATGGAGTCTCGGTATGGCGGAGCGTTGTCGTGCATAAAATGAAGTGGTAAATCTAGACCACCAAACCCGTCTGGGAACGGTTCAATGCCAATCAATTTCACTTGTGTGTTTGGTATGTCCCTTCCATCTATATTTTGAATGGCGAGTCGGCACACCTGAATATCGAATTTTTGTTCTGTTTGAAGGATAGGATCGCATTCTGTCCGTGTAACCACCTGAAAATAGGGAGCTATACGGTCATCCACAACAATAATGGCAAATTGAGATTCTAGTCGCTGTACTAGTATCGCCTTTTCTTTTTGCAGTTCTTTAAGATTTCTTAAATATTCCCTTTCTAATTCAACAGGAGCCCAAGTCCTAGCTAAAAGATAAGCCACAATCGCCACAACAGGAATAGCAGATAGATATAAAATGTTCTCTTGGACTGGACCTCCCCCAAAAAACAAATATAAAAGAGTCGATCCAACAAGAAGAGTAATAAAGGCGACTAAAACTTTTCCAAACGCCAAAGGAAACGGAAGATACCTTTCGGCAATTTTCATGGAAGCCACATGGATCGCCTTTTCATATTCCCATAATTCTTTGAAGAATTTTGGCATCCCCCAATTATACGCATTCCCTCACCCTGCATCAAGTAGACAATCGCCAATTATTTCATGAAAGATGATCAAATCTCTGGTGCTTTGGGGGGATCCTTTCTTGAAAATTTTATTCTGGAATGGATACACACCAAATCAGATTTGGTATCTACCCGTGAGTCGGAATCCCTTTTTTGGGTTTAAGATGAAATGCTTAGAATTTTTCCAGATGATATGGGTACTATTCGTAAGCCAGGAAACGCTGGATAGTACGTGATGTGGAACCCTATGCTAGGCGAGCGACACTACTGATGGCGGAACCAGCGGGTGATGCGGAGATCCTCGCCGGCGATATGGGAGATGAATGGAGTGGTAAGGATGGCTTGTCCTTTCTCCCGACCAGATTGATTATTGAATTTAGATTTCTACGATCTCCTAGGGATCTCCCGTTAACCGACTTTTGGTCTGGGATGGGTTTTGGCGGCAATCCAATACGGCATAGACTCGAACTAAGCCTCCCTCGATATTGTAGTAGATGGCAAAGGGGAAACGCTTCGAAAGGCACCGATGGTAGCCAAAGGTCCTTTGATGAATGCCGGCATATACAAGAAGGGAATCAATGTCTGAAAACAGGGAGTCTAAAAAATAGGAGCCGAGTTTGGGTTCTCGCCCTTCATAGAAATGGAAGCCCTTGATTAAATCTTCTTGGGCTTCATCGAGTATCTCGAATTTCACGAGAGCTTATTGCGAATGCTGACTTTGGCGGTTTCCCAATCTTGAAAACTCGATTTTCCCTGGGCCAGGCGCTGATATCGTTCCTCAAGAGTGGTTTTGTGCCAGGTGGGAGACTCAATGGCTTCCGGAGTACGAGCAATATCTTCCCAGAGCAATTCCATCAGGGCAAGCTTTTCCTGAAGAGTCATTTCATGAAGGGGTACGTTGAGGGACATGGAGATAGTATACAACAGGGAATAGTGAAATGGCATCCCTGACCGTATAGGGTAACGGCCACCTGATTACCGATGCTGGAACCAGCGGGTGAGGCGGAGATCTTCGCCGGCGGTTTTGACGAAGTAGGTGGTTGGCAGTAATTCCTGTCGCGAGCGTTGAGAGGTATTGCAAGCTCAAGTGTTTGTTGTTACCTGATGAGTCGTACCCAGGGTGGACATGGTTCACCACATGTGGGGTTTTGTAAAATGCCAGAGTTGTTTTAGGGATGTCCCATAAAAAGGGATTTGCTGGGGAATGTCAAGGAATGACGTGGAGTTTTGAAGGGGAAAAGGCTTTGGGACAAAAAACCGGCCTGGCTCTCACAGGGGAGCTAGGCTCGAACTCACCACACCAAAATGGGTGACCCCTCTTCCTAAGCTCCAAAATTTCCCTGTGTATTTTTGGTGAATCCCGTCCGTTCTTATGCTGTCTCGCCATCGAGCGGCACTCAAATGGACGGACTTTGCGGGCGGATTCGAGGGAAAAACGTCATATCATCAGACGACGCGGATATTCAGTAGGCACAACCATCGCTGGCGTTCACCCCCATAGCCTCCATGACATCACTTCAGTCTGCCGCCGCGTGTACGACTGGTCGCCGCCATAGACCAGTGCCGCGGGACAATCGGTCTGACCCGGCAACGCACGCCAATATGCCAAGCCTTTAAAGAAGTCCTCGTTGATGGTCTGGCCCGATTTGATCTCGACTGATGTCAAGATCTGACCACGATCGATCAACAGGTCGACTTCATGGCCAATCGAGTCGCGCCAGAAATAGAGCCGTGGGACCTCACCCTTGTGGTAATACGCCTTCAAGGCTTCTGACACCACCCACGATTCAAAGATGCCCCCCCGGTTGGCGTGGATCTGCAGATCATCCGCGGAACGGATGCCTAAGAGGTAACACAACAAACCGGAGTCGAGAAAGTACAGCTTCGGTGACTTGATTAAACGCTTGCTGAAATTGCGGTGGTGTGGACGCAGCAGGTAGATCAGAAAGCTCGCTTCCAACGCCGACATCCAGCGGCGGGCGGTGGTATGGGAGATCCCACAATCCGTCGCCAATGACGAGAGGTTAAGGAGTTGTCCACAGCGCCCGGCGCACAGCCGAATGAAACGCCCCAGCGACTCAAGATCGCCAATATTCAAGACATCTCGGGCATCGCGTTCCAGGTACGTTTGATAGTAGTTAGCCAACCAGGCTTGCGGAGCCAGCTGCTTGTCATGAATGCGCGGGTACCCACCCGTCAGTAACGTGTTAAATAGATTCTCATCACCCGATCGGGCGCGGCGACTGGCCTGGCCAACCTGTTCGATATCCATAAGCCGCTGTTTGGCCAATTCCGATCGACCAAAGGGGAGGAGATGTAAGACGGCGCACCGGCCGGCCAGTGTCTGACTGATCGATTGAAGTAACAAAAAGTTTTGGGAGCCGGTCAGAACGAAGCGGCCCGCCTGCTCTTCCTCGTCCACGATGCCCTGAATATATGAAAAGAGATCCGGCGTGCGCTGAACTTCATCAAGGATCACACCCGTTTCGAACTGCCCCAGGAAGCCCCGTGGGTCCTCAAGAGCAAATGCACGATGATCGGGATTTTCCAGCGAGACATAATCGTGTTTCGGAAACACTGCTCGCACAAGCGTTGTTTTGCCGGATTGACGCGGGCCGGTCAACGTCACCACTGGGTAGTCACGCGCCGCTGCCTTGAGAGTTGGTGCCAAGTGTCGCTGCAGCAAAAGACGACCTCCATGCAGTGTAATTTGAACATTTAACATTCATTTTACACAGACCATTCCCCTAAGGTCAAGGTGATTGCGGTCTGAAGGGAAGGATGAAGGCGTTTTGATAAAACATCAACGAAATACGGCTGTGTCGCCCATGGCGTTTATTGATGGCGGAACCAGCGGGTGATGCGGAGGTCTTCGCGCGCGGTTTTGACGAAGTAGGTGGTTGGCAGTAATTCCTGTCGCGAGCGTTGCGACGTCTTAAACGCAAAGGGGGAAGACCCGGGCCGTGCTCCGGAATAGCCGTTGGGAATGATGGCGGGTTCGCTGACGGCCAACGGTTTCTCGGCCGGGTGCCGTTCACGGCCTGTGATGGTGGTAAGAATTTGTTCAATGTCGGGACGGCGTTCGTGTGAAGCGACAAAGAAGATCGTTTCAATCCCTTTGAATTGATCCAGGCTGAACCAGTTGTTCCCTTCCGGTAAGATATATTGCTGACCGGCTTTCACGGGATTGGCAAAGGGGCTGGCAGCCGAGGGAAAGATTCCTTGAGCCCACGCCGAGCCATCCACAGCGATCACATAGACGTAGCCATCGGTATTTGCGCGGAACATGACGCGAAATTTATCACCGGCTTGTGGATTGCCTCTCCCATCGAAGAGGGTATCACCGTCTTTAATGGGTAGATACGACCGCACGCCATTCACCATATGTTTTTTGACCAATAGCACATCCAGGCTGATCGGAGGAGCGGTGAGCTGCGCCGTTCCGGACTGAGCGGTCTGGTAATCGGGTAATCCTTCGGGTTGATTCGGATAAGCGGGTGTGGAGGCCATTCCGGCATTGTCATAAGGCGTTGGATAGGATTGTCCTTGCTGGTCCATGGGATACGAAGGATCCGGATACGGTTGGTCTTGAGCGGGATATGGAGTTTGATTCGGATAGGGCGCCTGATTCGGGTACGGGTTCTGATTTGAGTAGTCATTCTGATTGTCCGGATAGACATCGGCTTGTTGGCCCTGCTGCGGATATTGATTCTGAGGATAGGGGGAATATTCGGGGGTCGAGGCTTGTTGATCGGGATAGACAGGATTGTTGGAATAGGGGTTTCCTTGTTGCCCTTGGTTTGGGTACTGGTTATTCGGATAGGGAGAATTCCCGCCGTATTGCGGCTGCTGGTTTTGATAGGGATCATACGGTTGCTGAGGGTCGTCCTGCGAGGATGGATATCCTTGTGCCGTCTGGTAATCCTGATTGGGATACCCGTTTGGTTGATATCCACCTGGTTGACCGTCGTAAGGATTGGCAATGATTCCTTGGGTCATGTTCGGATTAGTCGGCCGTTGAAGTGCTACCAGCATGTTTTGCATATTTTCTTTATAGTTGTTTCCGTAATTATTGGCGGCTGTCGTCAAAAGATTTGCCCCGAATTCCACAAGTGGGGGAATGACAAACGGGAGAGCTGCGCAGCCGGTGAATAGAAGGCTGATTGCCAGGAGTAGCCAGGGCCGTGGTGTGGTGGATTCAGACATGGAGGAGCTGAATGTTAAGATGGATTCCGGCCAACCACCTGCCGGAATGACGAAATAATGTATTGGTGAGCCATTTATTTTTCATTCTATTCGTGGCGGAACCAGCGGGTGAGCCGGAGATCTTCCCCTGCAGCCTTGGCGAAATAACTGGTCGGCATGATGGTTTGATCCGGTCCTGCCCCACCAGAAAGGTTAAATCCTTGACCGCTTGGGCGAGCACTGCCGACTCCGTAGGGCACCATGGCGACTTTGGTGACCTGTTGCGGGGTTGCCGTGGCCGGCCGTTCACGTCCGGTAATGCTTTGTAAAATTTCTTCGAGGTCCTGCCGTTTTTCTTGTGAGGCGACAAAAAAGATCGTTTCAATCCCTTTGAATTGATCCAGGCTCAACCAATTGTTGCCCTCAGGAAGAACATATTGTTCACCAGCCTTCACGGGATTCGCCAACGGTGAGGTGGGCGGGGGGAAGATGCCTTGCGCCCAGCCTGAGCCATCAATGGCAACGACATACACATAGCCATCGGTATGGGGCCGGAACATGATTCGGAATTTATCTCCGGCTTTCACATTGCCGCGGCCATCTTTCAGGATATCGCCATCATTAATGGGTAGCATGACAGGGGCCCCGTTCCGAATCGTTTTCTTCATCAGGACCACATCCAATCCTACCGGAGTTCCGACGGCTCCTCCCTCTCCAGAATACCCCGTCAGAGCGTTTGGATCTTGAGGATAGCCTTGTTGAGCGTAAGGGTCCTGTTGAGCGGCTTGCTGTCCATACGGATCTTGGGGATACCCTTGTTGAGTGTTGGGGTCGTTAGGAGAACCCTGCTGATTATTGGGATCGTTGGGAGAGGCTTGTTGGGCATAGGGATCTGACGGGTAGCCTTGTTGGGCGTAAGGGTCCTGTTGAGCGGCTTGCTGTCCATACGGACCTTGGGGATACTCTTGTTGTGCATAGGGATCAGTCTGTCCGTATGGATTTTGCCCCTGTTGTTGTGAATAGGGGTCGTATCCCTGGGATTGATAATTGGGATCATATCCGTACGGCTGACTTTGTTGTCCGTCAGGTGGAAACTGTTGAACGGTCTGCTGACGTACACAGGGGTTGCTTGGAAACGAGGCTTGAGGTCCTTGTCCAGATACTGCACGAGGTTGTACTTCACCTTGTAAATTGGGATCAAATTCTTCTTGAGGAATGCCTTCCTCAAATGTCTGCAATTGCCCTTGGTTCTCAAAGCCGGGATCAA
>QIDY01000315.1 GCA_003228495.1 Nitrospirota bacterium | reverse complement strand
TCGAAGCTGAGACGATTGAATTGACAATGGACGGTGAAACCGTCCAAGCCAAGGCAGGCGTCTCGCTCTATGATGTAGTGTCCAGCACCGGAAAAATTGTGCCGGCGATGTGTTACCACTACACATTCGACCCCTTTGGCTCCTGCGGGATGTGCCTGGTGATGCAAGAAGGGAAAAAATCACCTGTCCGTTCCTGTACTGCAAAGGCGGCAACAGGAATGGTAATTCGGACCGACGGTGAAGATTTATTTTTAGCCCGGAAAAAGGCCGTGGAAAAACACTTGTCGGTCCATCCATTGGACTGCCCCGTTTGTGATGCCGATGGTCATTGCGAATTGCAAGACATGGCCTTTGAGCATGGCGTGACCAATCTGGCCAATGCCAAACAAAAAAATATTCCCGAAGATACGCGCAGCTTGGTGTTGGACTTCAACATGAACCGCTGCATCGCCTGTGGCGAATGCATCAACATCTGTAAAGACGTGCAGCGTATTGACGCCCTGCAATTCATGAAAAAAGGCGGGTTCACCCAAGTCGTGGCCAAAGGCGATCAAGCTTTGGACTGTGAATTTTGTGGGGACTGTTTAGCGGTCTGTCCTGTTGGCGCCATTACCAATAAGTATTCCAAGTACGCCTACAAGCCGTGGCAGCTCAAAAAGACCACGACGACCTGTAATTATTGCGGTGACGGCTGCCAAATCTATATAGAAACCAAAGATACAGAAGTCGTCCGTGTCACCTCGCCGCTGTCCTGGAAAAATAAATGGGGAGACCGAAACGATACCGTCAACGGGCATGACGGGCTCTGCGTGCGAGGACGGTTCGGCTTTCAATTCATTGACAGCCCTACCCGATTGCAAAAACCATTGATTCGAACCGAATCAGGACTCCAACCGACTCCGTGGATCGATGCTTTGGAAACTGCGGCGAACCGGTTGGCTGCTGTCAAGGCCCAACATGGGCCTCAAGCTATTGCAGGGCTCATCACGGCACGATGCACGAATGAAGATTTGTATGTCTTCCAAAAATTCATGCGAACGGTGATCGGAACCAACAATCTTGATAGCAGCGCACGATACGGGCATCTCAATTTTGTTCATGCCATGAGTCGAGCCCTGGGGATTCATCGCATGATGAATACATCGGAAGAAATCAACAAAGCCAAAGCCTTGCTGATCGTCGGCGCCAATATTACTGAAACGAACCCTGTGGCCAGTCTGCGGGTCAAATCCGCCATCAGTTTGTATAAAGCCCAAACCATTGTGGTGGATTCCGTCCAAACCAATATGGCCAAACTGGGATCGCACCCCATCATGGTCAATCCGGGAACGGAAGGACTGTATATTCAAGGGTTAGTCAAATCCGTCCTTCATCAGGATTTGGTTGACGAAGAAGCCACCAATGCCTACCCCGATGCATTGACTGCATTAAAGCATGCCACCGAATCCTTTTCCCTGAAGGATATATCTCAGCAAACTGGCGTGGATATTGAACAAATCCATGAGACTGCCAGAATTTTCGCTGAAGCGCCTCGGTCCATCATCATCTGTGGTGAAGGAATTCTCCGGCAAGTCAATGGCTATCAGCATATGCTACACCTGGTCGACCTGGCTTGGGTCACCGGAAAATTAGGAAAAAAGGGTTGTGGAATTAATACCTTTATCGAAGAGGCCAACGAACAAGGGGCAGTTGATATGGGCGTGGCTCCGGAGTTCCTTCCGGGAGCCGCTCATTTTGACGATACTCAAGTCCGGGAGACGTTTAACCAAGCCTGGAGTACACGTTTACCCGATCCCCAGAATGGTGCCCATCTGATTGACATTCTGAATCGGTGCCGTAAAGGCGAAATCAAAGCATTATATGTGGTAGGGGAAAATCCGCTCGAAACACTTCCCACATCATTCGGGGCGAAAGAGGCATTGGAGAAATTGGATGTGCTCATTTGTCAGGACCCATTCATGACGGAAACCGCCAAACTCGCGCACATTGTATTCCCTGCGTCAACCTTTGCAGAAAAGGACGGCACGGTGACCAATCAAGAAGGGAAAGTGCAATACCTTCGCCCTGCCCTGGATTCGTTGAGCGAGAGCACCTTAGATTGGCACATCATGGTTGGAATGGCTAATGCCCTTGGGGCACCAATGGATTACGAAACGACCCAAGACATCCAACAAGAGATCCGAAAGGTTCTCCCTGGATATTACAACTTGGGGAAGGCGTCTATAGTTGAGCCGAACTCCTCCCACTATTTCTCAAACGGCTATGCACAAGAAGTCGGCACCAGATATGCCCTGAATGGAAAAGGAAAGGTACATCGACCGTTCGGATTACGCATGACGCAACTGATTTATCATTCCGGAAAACTCTCTACCCAAGCTACCGGACTGATGGATATTTCGCCAAATCAGAAGAGCCTACGAATGGGATCGGAAGATCTTAAAAATCTCGGTCTCACCTCTGGCGAGCGCATTCGTCTGACCTCGGATCAGGGCTCATTGGAAATGAGTGTGGCGGAGGACACTTCATTGATGCCAGGGACCTGCACGGTGCCTGAACATTTCAATGATCCCCCCGTGAAAAATCTCATGACGCTGCAAGTCGATTCCATCACGGGAGTCCCCTATTTTAAATTAACCCACGTGACGATTGAAAAAGCCTAGCTAGCAAGCAACGAGCACGTTACATGAATTATGAATCGCCCATAAAGAAATTTTTCAACGCAGTGTTCTTTCTTGAGATTTGGAAGGCAGCGAAGGTGACCTTCAAACACATGCTGCATCGCCCGATCACCTTCCAATACCCCAGAGAAAAACGGACGATCCCTGATGCCCATCGTGGAGCCCTTTGCCTTTTACGCTATGAAGATGGAACAGAACGTTGCGTGGGTTGCGATCTCTGCGAAGCGGCCTGCCCTTCACATTGTATCAAAGTCATTAGTGAGGAAGATAAATCACTGCCTCTGCAACGCTATGCCTCAGAATTTTTTATTGATATTACAAAATGTGTGTTCTGCGGGTATTGCGTGGAAGCCTGTCCCGTCAACGCCTTGGCCATGACCAAAGTCTATGAATTCTCCACCCATGATAAACGAACCTTGATGTTCGACAAGGCTCGCTTGTATCAAATCGGAGAACGGCATTTGGATGATGCCAAAAAATATTTATATGCCCATAACCAGGAAAAGGAAGGTGAAGAAAGCCTCGCCTACCGCTACCATTTTCCTGTCTCAATTCAAAACGCCCAGGAGATCCCTAAGACCGACCCATGATGTGGCTTCTGTTTATCTATTTTGCCACGGTGGGTCTGGTGGCAGGAGTCTTGACTGTGGCTCTGCGGAATCCAGTGCATTGCGCGCTGGCCCTCCTCACACTCCTCCTTCATATGGCTGGCCTGTTTGTCATGCTCAATGCCGAATTCTTGGCCATGGTTCAGATTATCGTGTATGCGGGAGCGATTTTAATTCTCTACCTCTTTGTCCTGATGTTGATGAATTTAAAAACAGAAGAGCAGCATCTGCATAAGAAACATTCCTTTTTATTATTTGCTGGCATAGGGCTCCTCGGCGAATTGCTCATTCTCCTATTGCTCTCGCCTTTTGGCGGCACCATAGGGACAGCCACGACGGAAGTGATTTTGAATACCGGCCCCAGCCATGCAGTTGGCATCACCATGTTCAGCGACTATTTACTTCTTTTTGAAATCGTGGGGATTCTCTTACTTGGCGCCGTCATTGGAGCCATCGTTTTGGCCAAAACCCCAGTCAACACAGACAACCAAGAACCCGCCAATTCATCGACACCCTAAGAACAACCACGATGATCCCTCTTTCTGCCTATGTTGCCTTAAGTGCCATTCTGTTTATGACAGGATTGGTCGGCGTACTCATTCGGCGCAACTTTATTGTCGTCTTGATGAGTGTAGAAATCATGCTCAATGCCGCCAATATTAATCTGGTGGCGTTTTCTCATTATCTGAATTCCATGGCCGGGCAAATGTCTGCGCTGTTCATTATTGCAGTCGCGGCGGCAGAGGCCGCATTAGGATTAGCCATTATCATTGTGATTTTCCGCAGAAAGATGGCCACGAACGTCGATCAAATCAATATCTTGAAGTGGTAACGTGTTTGATTTACTGGTCCTGTTAATTCCTGTTTTTCCGCTCCTCGCTGTGTTAGCGAACGGGCTGTACGGCTCACGGTATTCCCACGAGTTGGCCGGACGCCTCGCTTTTGGCTCTGTTGGCCTCTCGTTTCTCTGTACATTAGGCGTCTTGGCCTCCGTTCTTGCCAATCCCGAACCACGGGTAGTCATTGCCTACTCCTGGATTTTTGGGGGCAATCTTTCCATCGATCTCGCCTTCTTAATTGACCCTCTCACAACCATCATGCTCTTGGTGGTCACAGGTGTGGGCTTCCTGATTCATGTCTATTCCGTGGGCTATATGCATGGAGAAGAAGGCTTTACGCGGTTCTTCACGTATATGAACCTCTTCATGGTTTCCATGCTGTTGCTCGTGATGGGCGCAAATTACGTGGTGCTGTTCATCGGCTGGGAAGGCGTGGGACTTTGTTCCTATTTGTTGATTGGGTATTACTACGAGAAGATCTCTGCCGGGAAAGCTGCAACCAAAGCCTTTGTGGTCAATCGAATCGGTGACGCAGGATTCTTATTAGCAGTCTTTCTCATCTTTTCGCATTTCGGATCACTGGATTACACCACCGTCTTATCCCAAGCCTCATCATTGTCCACCGAAATGGCCACGGCCATCACCATCTGCCTACTCATTGGAGCATTCGGGAAATCGGCCCAAATTCCCTTGTACACCTGGTTACCCGATGCCATGGAAGGTCCTACGCCAGTTAGTGCGCTGATCCATGCCGCGACCATGGTGACGGCTGGCGTGTATATGGTGGTCCGCAATCATGTGTTGTTTGATATGGCACCCATCGCCCTCACTACCGTTGGCATCATCGGCGGCCTCACTGCCCTCTTTGCCGCAACTATTGGGCTCGTGCAAAACGATATAAAACGCGTGTTGGCGTACTCGACCGTCAGTCAATTGGGTTATATGTTTTTGGCCTGCGGAGTTGGGGCATATACCGCAGCCATCTTCCATTTAGTTACACATGCCTTCTTCAAAGCCTTACTCTTTTTATCTGCCGGAGCCGTCATTCACTCCCTTTCAGGGGAACAGGACATTCGAAAGATGGGCGGGCTTCACAACAAGATTCCGACAACACACAAGGTATTCCTTGTTGGAACCCTCGCGATTGCTGGAATTCCTCCCTTAGCAGGCTTTTGGAGTAAAGACGAAATCATGGCACATGCCTTTGTGCATGGCTATTACCACTTATATGCTCTAGCGGCTATTGGAGCGTTCTTAACGAGCTTTTACATGTTCAGACTCACCTATTTAACCTTTTATGGACAATCACGAGTCGATCCTCCTGTGGCAAAGCACATCCATGAATCGCCATCCATGATGATGGGGCCACTCCTTATTCTCGCCGGGTTAGCCGTGGTTGGAGGGTTTCTGGGCGTTCCACCGGAACATGGCTGGTTCCAGGGATTCCTGCACAACGTCGCGACTCCATTGGGATCCGAGACCCATGAGGTCGGAATGAGCATGCTCTTGGGGTTAATGGGAGTAGCCGTAGCCATTGCCATAGGTGGTTGGGGCCTTGCGCATTACATGTATTCAATTCGTCCACAAATTGCTAATGAATGGGCCGAAAAATTCCCGCGGGCTTATACGACCTTCCTCAATAAATATTATGTCGACGAGGCTTATGACCGGTTCATTGTTGAACCCTTCAAGAAACTGGGGATGCTCTGGGATTGGTTTGATCAACATATTCTAGACCGCTTCGTTGTTGGAATCGGCAAAGGCACAGATATCAGCGCCGAGGCAATTACCTGGACAGAAAAACATGTGATTTATGCTGGGTTAAATGTCGTGGGATATGGCAATCACCTGCTCGCCTGGTCTTGGCGGAAATTGCAAAGCGGTATGGTGCATCATTATGCCGCGATCATTGTCATTGGCTTAGCCATTATGATTCATCTCGTGGTGTTGTGGTTTGCGGGTTCATCCTCCGTTGGCTCCAGCATGTACTAAATTTTCGTATGCAAGAAGAACTTTCATTCGGCTTTCCCATTCTATCCTTTCTGACCTTCTTCCCTCTCCTGGGCGCCCTAGTGGTCTGGGGGATGAAAGACTACGAAATGGTTCGAAAAGCCACGCTGGGTATTGCCGGAGTCGAAATGGCCGTCGCCGCGATAATGCTTATGCTCTTTGTGCCGGACACTGCGGCCATGCAGTTTGCAGAAAAGCATGAATGGATCCCCTTTCTCGGGATTAGTTTCCACCTGGCTGTTGATGGCGTCAGTGTCCTTTTTCTTGGACTCACGGCATTTTTGACCGTGCTACTGGTTCTCTATGCGTGGGATTCGGTGACCCTTCGGCCCAAAGCCTTTTTTATGAGTATTTTGGCTTTGGAAACCACGTTCATGGGCATTTTTGCTTCCATCGATTTAATTGTCTTTTTCGTCTTTTGGGAGCTGATGCTCATCCCCAGTTACTTCATGATTAAATTGTGGGGACCGGGAAAAGATTGCCACTACGCGGCGTTGAAATATGTGCTCTATACGTTGATGGGCAGTGTCTTCATGTTAGTAGGATTTTGCCTTCTGAGCCTGAATTATTTTGAGGCCAAGCAGGTATATAGTTTTGATTTCATCGACCTGCTTTCCGTTCCAATTTCACTTGGCGATCAACTACTGATTTTCTGGTTGATCTTTCTGGGCCTGGCCTTTAAAGCTCCTGTATTCCCATTTCATTCCTGGTTCCCGGATGCCCTTGTACAAGGGCCCATTCCGATGTCCGTGATGTTTGCCGGAATCAAAATGGGCACCTACGGCTTCCTTCGATTCTCCTTGCCCTTGCTTCCTGATGCTTCACGAAACGAAACCGTGGTGGCGATCTTAATGACACTTGGGCTGGCGGCCATTGTCTATGGGGCAATTGTGGCCATTATTCAGCCTGACTTTCGGCGGTTACTGGTCTTCAGCAGCATCAGTCACTTGGGGTTTGTGGTGATCGGGTTGTTTGCTCTGAATTTCCAAGGTATTCAGGGCAGCCTGATTACCATGATTAATTTAGGCTTTAGCACGGCTGGGTTATTTTTCCTGGCTGGATTTATGTACGAGCGATTAGGCCATACCGATGTACGCCAATGCACGGGACTTGCGAAGAAAATGCCGTTGCTGGCCACCTTCTTACTCATTATCGGCATGGCCTCAATTGGATTACCAGGGACAAATGGGTTCATTGGTGAATTTCTTATCTTGCTCGGCGTCTTTCAGGCCTGGTGGGTCTATGGCGCAATTGCGGTAACAGGGGTAATTTTCGCTGCCGCTTATTTTCTGTGGTTTTACGAACGCGCCATTTTTGGTCCCTTGAAAGAAAGTTTACCGGCAGTGATCCCTGATTTGAACACGCGGGAATGGGCTATTGGGGTTTCCCTGTCCGTCATGATTTTTTGGATCGGCTTGTACCCTTCTCCCTTTTTGCGAATGGTCAATGGATCGGTACAGGCTGTAGTTGAACGATTGGAGCCCGGGATGGCTACAGCACAAAACACGCGGCAGGATCGTTCCCAGGAAATTTTCCGGAACTAGTCATTATGGGTGAATACTCCTTACTGATTGTGCTTTTTGCTCCCTTCCTAGGCGCCACGGCCTTGGTCTTCATCCCACGCCGGGAAGAACTGTTGGTGCGCATGACCGCTGCCATATCGGCCGGTCTTTCGCTTTTAGCCTCCTTTTACGTTTTTCTGGCCTATGACACGGCCAAAGGTGGGTTCCAATTTATTCAACGGTTTGCTTGGTCTGAAGAATTAGGCATTGCATTTTATGTGGGGGTAGATGGGATCGGAGGACCGCTGGTCTTTGCATCGGCCATTTTGTTATTCGCAGGGATCTTTATCTCGTGGCACATTAAGGATCGGACGAAAGAGTTTTACATTTTCCTCCTTATTCTTGCGGCAGCAACCATTGGCGTCTTCATGTCCCTAGACCTTTTCTTCCTCTATTTTTTCTACGAAATGTCCGTGCTGCCCATGTACTTATTGCTAGGCGTGTGGGGAAGCCATACCAAGGGCTACCTCTCCATGAACGACCCCGAAGGGCGGAAGCTTCGCGACTCGGTCAATTTCATTTTCAATTTCGGTTCGAACAGCAAAGAATATGCAGCCATGAAGCTGACCCTCTTTTTGTCAGCCGGCGCGGTGATGGCATTGATGGGCATCCTACTCATTTACCATATGTCTGGGTTGCATACGTTTGACATTCTGGTCCTGCGGGAACAAGCCAAATTTCCTGATACTTTGGCAACTATTATTTGGATTTTGATCTTTTTTGGTTTTGCCTCAATCGCCCCGATTTGGCCGTTGCATTCCTGGTCGCCTGTAGGGCATGCCGCAGCCCCGGCAGCCACCAGCATGTTGCATGCCGGCGTCCTCATGAAACTCGGGCATTTTTCGATTATTCGCGTGGCCTTTGAAATTCTTCCTGAAACCACGCGTGCGCTAATGCCCATTGCCGCCGTCTTGTGCGTCTTCAGCATTATTTATGGCGGCCTGGTCTCATATTTTGCCAAGGACACTAAATATGTGATCGGCTATTCCAGTTCCAGCCACATGGGCTATATCTTTTTGGTCTATCCGGAGCTGTCATTTATATGTTTGCCCATGCTTTAGCCACAGGCATGTTGTTCGCCATGGCTGGGTGGGTGTATGACCAAACCCATTCACGAGATATTCCCTCTTTGGGCGGTCTCGTGGAAAAGATGCCGTTCATTGCTGGAGCATTTATGGTGGCCTGCATGGCGTCCATCGGAATGCCCGGGACCATAAATTTCATTGCCGAAATCATGATTATCGTGGGCAGTTGGGAAAAATATCCGTTCCAAGTCGTCGTGGCCATGCTGGGAATCGTCCTGACTATGGCCTACCTGTTTAAAATGATGCGGGGACTGTTTTACGGAAAATTGGATCCGGAATATGCCCACGCGGGCGATGCCAAACACTGGGTGGATCGTATGCCACTCATTCTGCTGATCGCTTGCAGCATAATCCTAGGCATTTTCCCAGGTCATTTTTACGACGTGGTGCGATCAACGGTTGAACCGATGATAGATCGAATCAACCAAGTCGCGCCCTTAGTCACGCAGAATACACAAGGCTTATTTCCGTAAAACGTTTCCCCCCCTTTGTAAGGGGAGGATTTAGGTGGGGTAGAAGTACCAATAACTGAATTAACTAAGCCAATGACCTTTAATCTCTCACTATCCGCCGCCGATCTTCTCTTACTGCTTCCAGAGATTTTTCTCACGCTCTGGTTGTGCGTCATCCTTGCGCTGGACTTCTCTCTCAAGCGTATCACTCATCAACAACTGGCGCATTTGAGTATCGTCGGATTAGGCATCACGGCCTTCATGCTGTTTGTCTTTGACCAAAACGGCATTACCGGTGCGCTCTTTAAAAATATGTTCGTGCTGGATCATCTGGCGATCTTTTTCAAAATCGTGATCGTGATCGCCACAGCTATAGTCGTATTCATTTCCATTGATTACGTTCATAAATTTCGCTTTTTTAAAGGTGAATATTATTTCATGGTCCTCATGTCGGCGCTCGGCATGTTGTTCATGGCCTCTGCAAATGATTTCTTATCGGTCTTTGTCACATTGGAATTTTCCACATTCGGGTTTTATGTATTAGTGGCCTATCTCCGGGATGATCAACGATCTTCAGAAGCAGGATTAAAATTCTTCATCTTGGGAGTATTCGCCGCAGGCCTCTTAGCCTATGGCATTAGCTTAGTGTATGGCGAAACCGGAACTTTAGTTTTCTCGGAAATGGTTGGCACACCAGGCAGCTATGGGTTGGCGATTGGTTTCATTCTGATTTTTGCGGCACTGGGATTCAAAATCGGAGCGGTACCCTTTCACGCCTGGATTCCCGACACGTATCAGGGTGCCCCCACACCAGTGACGGCTTTCCTCTCGATTGCACCAAAAGTCGCAGCCTTGGCAATCCTGATTAGGATGTTTTTCGTAGCTTTGGCTTCGTTCAAACCCATGTGGGTCTTGCTCTTCGTGGTCGCCTCGATCTTTTCGATGACCTACGGCAACATTGTGGCCATTGCTCAGAAGAATATTAAGCGACTGCTGGCCTATTCGGGGATCGCACAAATCGGAAATATCATGATTGGGTTAGCAGCAGGAACCAAGCAAGGCAGCGACGCGATTATGTTTTACCTGCTGACCTATATGTTCGCCAACTTGGGAGCTTTTGCCGTAATCATTGCCGTCAGTCAAGTGATCAAGAGTGATGAAATCGAAGACTATAATGGCTTGAATCGACGATCACCCTTCTTGGCTGCCGCCATGTTACTCTTTTTGTTGTCCTTGGCTGGAGTACCACCCCTAGCCGGCTTCATTGGCAAAATCTATTTGTTCGTTGCGGCCATGAACCAAGAACTCTATGTCCTGCTGGTTGTCGGACTCATCAATATTATCATCTCCCTGTATTACTATTTGATCGTCGTTAAAAAAATGTATATCAACGAACCCACCGATCCTTCACCCATCCCCACATCCTTACCCATCAAAGTTGCCGTCTATACTGGCATTGCCGGAACCCTGTTGTTAGGCATCTACCCAGGCCCGTTCATCGACTGGGCCGTCAACGCCACCCTCATGTTCTCCAACATCACCGGTCACACCGCTTCACTGCCTATTCTTCCAGGGGGATGACCTTTTATCTTTTTGCCTATTCCCCGAGAGAACAGCGCTACCATAGCCTATGAATGAAAAAATTAGAACTGAAAGAATTGGGGCCTGAAGGCTAGAAAATCTTACATTCGCCAGTAGACAAGGACTTCAAGGGGATTGATGCCCTGGTATTGCCAGAGAGCTCCAAACACTATTGAGACTGCCACAAGCACAAAGATAATAAGTCCCACAACAATTGATTTTTTTCTGCTACGAGGATATCGAGGAGAAGAAACTTCTTTCCTGGCAGAAGGATCTTGCCAAAGCGGAGGACGATTACAAAGGGGTAGAAGACTTTCTATTTCTGTGCGGTTATCATTCTGTTCCACCGCTATTTCGGAAGTCTGTAGCCCCTTATCCGGTTGAGTGCTCAAAGACGTTTCTTGAGGAGCTAATACCGAATTTTCTTGCCGTTTCACTTTTCGGGTGTACGGCGTTCCACAATGAGGACATAACCAAGTTTCCTCACTGACGTTCTCATTGGTCGTCTGATGTATCTGTTCTCCTAAGGCCTGCCCACAATGAGGACATGATCGAGCCTGCCTTGAAACCAGAAAACCACAACCGGGGCAAGAACTGAGTTTATTAGACTGAGAATCTTCTGCAAGACCCCGCTTTCCTGGAAAGGGAAAGGCGCATTGAGGGCAGGCCAGTGCTTGCGTCGAAACTTCCTTTTGACATTCCGGACAAGGAACGAGAGCCATCGTGATAAATTCTCCGTTCTATTAACATCCAATGAACTGACAGATTAGTAATACCTTTTCTACATAATATTAAGCAAGGTCGATACCTCAAGAATTCCCCAAAAATACCTGTAGATTCAATGATCTTCCGAGGCATCATTGCTGAAATTTCTCTCTAAGAGAATGCTCTTTCCTTCAGTTATTCTCCCTAATCTGCTATGTCCTTCTCAAGAGTCACATTTGTTCATTCTCCGTTTACATACCTGGATTTCCCGTTAGTTTCCACAAGATGTTCTCAAATTTATGTAACATTTTTTCATGTATCAAGACTTATCGTCGTGGAATCATTTGACCTTTTTAGCGTAATTTGTTTATAGATTGCGTGCTTAGGAATATTTCTTTAGATCTCCCCAACATTCTCGATGAGGGTGCTATGGCCAATGACATTCTAGACGACCAGAAAAATTCCATTACTCAATCCGTCAGCCAACGCTATGCCAAAGCTGTCACAAACGGGGAACAAATGTGCTGCCCTACCGGCTACAACCATGAGGATTTAGGGCAATTTATCCCCGAGGCTGTGCTAAAAGTCTCATATGGCTGCGGCACACCGGTCGGGCTCTCAACCGTTCAGCCCGGTGAAGTAGTGCTGGACATTGGCTCTGGAGGAGGCATCGACTGCTTTGAAGCGTCGCGTAGAGTCGGGACAACCGGTAAAGTCATTGGGATTGACATGACGGATGAAATGTTGTTGCTCGCCCGCACTCACGCCCCAACCGTCGCCAAGAACCTAGGCTACCCGACTTCTAACGTGGATTTTAGAAAAGGGTTTGCCGATGCCATGCCGGTAGAAAACGATCACGTGGATCTGATTATCTCTAATTGCGTCATCAACCTGGCTCCTGACAAAAAGAAAGTGTTCCAGGAAATGTTTCGCGTCCTTCATCCGGGTGGACGGTTTACGATCTCGGATATTGTAGCCGATCAACCTATTCCTCAGTACTTGATTCACGATAGCGAGAAATGGGGAGATTGTTTATCCGGCTCGTTAACCGTTAAAGACTATTGGGGCGGATTGCGAGAAGCCGGCTTTCGGGGTTTGCACCAGGTTACCGTGATTCCCTGGAGAGTTATCGATGGGATTCATTTCATTTCCGTGACGCTGACGGGATACAAAAAAGCCAACACCCCTTTGCCTTCTTCTCCGATCTTTGCCACGTTCACCGGCCCCTTCTCTCAAGCCACGGATGAGTTAGGCACAATATTCCACCGTGGGGAGCCCCAACAAATCGACGAACAGACCGTCAATCTGTTGGCCTTGCAACCGTATAAAGACTATTTTACGCTCGCTGACCACCCCGTTGCTCTGACAAACCAGGATCCGCAATGGCTCACCGTGCTTCCAGAGGAAGCTCCGTGTATTTGGGAAGGCAATTTTGCCGTCCTGATGGGTCCCTTTCTGTCCGTCAGCGATGATGACGATCATACCTACCTATCCGGTGAACCCTTGGAAATCTGCTCGAAAACATTGAAGGTATTGGAGCACCCCAAGTATCAATCTGCATTTGGTCTCATCAATCGAGCCAGGGAAGCCGTGACGGCTAACCCCGTGATTTGTGGTACATCAACTGAATGTTGCTAAGAGACTGTCCGAGATTAGGTTGATCTACAGTGGTTGTGTCGGTTTGAGGCAGATCACATTGTCTTTTCGCCTAAAATGAACATTATCGCATTCGTGCTTTTCGACAACTGATCGATCAATATGCCTCATTCTCCCATTCCTCTCGTATCATCTCCATCCCTAACCTTACAAACGCTGTCCTTTGAGGACACGTTAGCAACGCAGGGGCATGGCCCGCTCACGGCCAAGTCCATATCTACCCTTCAAGTGAATATGGGAAAAGTCTGCAACCAAACCTGTCACCACTGTCATGTAGATGCTGGGCCCCAGCGCACGGAAAGTATGACAAAGGCCACGATTGACCAGATCTTAGCCGCTCTGGATCAGGCTCCGGAGATTTCAACGGTAGACATCACCGGTGGGGCTCCAGAAATGAATCCCCATTTCGAGTATCTGGTTCGACAATGCCGGGTTCGCGATCGAAATGTCATTGACCGATGCAATCTGACCGTATTTTATGTGAAAGGGAAATCGCACCTTCCTGAGTTCTTAGCTGAGCATGAGGTCGAAATCATCGCATCCCTCCCTTGTTATCTGGAAGCCAATGTCGACCAGCAACGTGGGAAAGGTGTCTTCAATCGAAGCATCACCGCCCTCCAAACGTTGAACAATCTTGGGTATGGTAAAGAAGGGACCGGGCTACGGCTACACCTGGTGTACAACCCACTTGGCCCCTCGCTTCCTCCCTCACAACGTGATCTTGAACAGAACTATAAAGAAGAGCTGATGAGTCGGTATGGAATCCAGTTCAATCGACTGCTGACCATTACGAATATGCCGATTAGTCGCTTCCTGGATGATTTACGCGAATCCGGGCAAATCGACTCCTACTACACCCTATTGGTCAATAGCTTCAACAACGCCACAGTTGAAGATCTCATGTGCCGGTCGTTAATCAGCGTGGGATGGGACGGGCGCTTGTTTGACTGTGATTTCAATCAAATGCTGGAATTACCACTTCAGAACAATTCCCCACAATGGATCGGAGATTTCAATACCGCAACCTTAGAGGATCGGCGTATCGTGGTAGGTTCACATTGCTTTGGGTGCACAGCTGGGTCCGGGTCATCCTGCGGCGGGGCCATTGCTTAAGTTTTCCTCCCTGGTGTTCTCATAGTTTTCAACCATTTTTCTTCGACCACTTCACAACTGCTGTCTTTTCATCCTATTTCTGGCCTTCACGCCTGAAGTGTTTCGCGCAATCCTGGCTACAGAAATAATACCGCTGCCCACTCACCTCTTCGACAATAGCACTTCCCGCAGTCACATAGACTTTACACACAGGATCTTGAACCATGACATCCTTCCCTGGGGCCGCCTCTTCAGGCTTAGATTCTATCCACACCCGAGCCGCACGCCGTGCCATGTAGAACAGGATGATAAGAAGAATTAATATGATAATGATTTTATACATATCACCAAACCTTTCAGCTCCAAGGTTAACTGATTGTTTACCACGTTTCATATGTTGATTCCACATTCTCCTCTTACCCGCACTTTCGGAAAAGAGGACAAAGACTTGTTGGATAGTCACCTCTCATTGCTGGATCCCTGATCGACTTGTTAGGATTTCCCCCATGTTTTCTATCCAAATTTCCCATCACCCAATATTATGCTGGATTTCCTTTATAGGCATTCTGATGAGCCTTATCTCCATAGAAGGTTGTCAATCAACAAAACATTCTACCGGAACCCTCGTGGATCTGACCTATCCTTTCGATGAACACACGATCTATTGGCCAAATAACCAGCCTTTTCATTGGGAAAAATCGAGTTGGGGTCATACCCACCAAGGATACTGGTATGCTTCAGGAGTTTTTTCGGCATCGGAACATGGGGGAACACACCTCGATGCCCCCTTACATTTTGCGGAATTTGGTTGGAGTGTCGATGAAATTCCTTTAACCCATTTAACGGCCGAGGCTATCGTCTTGGATATCCGATCTCAAGCCAGTTCGAATCCAGATTATACGCTTCGCGTAGAAGATATCGCACAATGGGAAGGGCAACACGGGTCCATTCCAAGGAACTCTATCGTTTTTCTCTTGACCGGCTGGGGCCAATTTTGGCCAGACACTTCTCGTTACCTTGGCAGTCTCACCCCACATGATTCCACGACCCTGCATTTTCCGGGGTTTTCAGCTGAAGCGGTTTCCTTTTTAGTAAACCAACGAGCCATTGTCGGAATTGGAATTGACACAGCCAGCATTGACCCAGGGCAATCAAAAACCTTTCAGGCGCATCAGGTCCTTGGGCAAGCGAATCGTTTTGCCATAGAAAATGTGGCCCAGCTGGAGCGATTACCCCCTCTAGGAGCGTCAATCACTGCGCTGCCCATGAAGATCAAAGGTGGGACTGGAGGACCTGTGCGAGTCATAGCCCTTGTGCCCTAACCCAAAACTTCGTTTTCATAGGGGAAAGTTACACCTGCACCTGGCGGCAAGAACAAAGCCTTAATCTTTAAATTTTATAGAAAGAAAATTCTATGGTTACCATCACATTAATGGGGGATTTGCAAACCAGCGAGGGCGAACGTGCATTGGGATGCGAAATTTCAGAATCAATCACTATCAAACAACTCATCCGAAGGCAAGGCAAGCCGTTGCGAGAAATTTTTCAACTTTTCAAGGAAAAGAAAGTGATGGTCACGGTCAACAAGCGTATTGCTAATGAAGCCACCAAGGTCTACGACGGCGATGAGGTCAACATTGTTGCCCACGACGGTCTGGGACGCAGCGGATTGACCCCGGCCATGTATTAGACGGCAGAGACGCATTGGAAACGCGAAACAGGAAAGAAAGACAAAAAAAGAGGGCCAGATAAGTGGCCCTCTTTTTTTAACTGTATGACGGATAGCCTATGTCAGACTCTGAAATGCAAGACCGCCAGATTCTACCACTAAAAGTTTAGCAAGGAATTTTTCACTTCTATTACTTTTTTACGCCAAGAATGGCATCCTTCGCCGCCTTGGCCACTCTGAACTTTACCACTTTTTTGGCAGGAATCTTGATTGCCGCGCCAGTTTGTGGATTTCGACCCATTCTGGCCTTCCGATGCGCAAGCACAAGCTTCCCAATTCCTGGAACCACAAACGCATTCTTGGCTTCTTTGTGGGCCAAAGCCGCAAAATCATCAAGAATTTGCGTAGCGGTTTTCTTAGTGATATCCGCTTTTTTTGCAATGTGATCAGCAATCTGCGACTTCGTCATAGATTTTCCCATTCGGTCCTCCTCCTCACATTAGAATTGATTAGTAACACTGACCATTTAGTTTTTCAGGATTTCAAGGAAGGGATGCCTTGTTTGACCTTCAGTAAAGGTACGCCAGGAACATGCGTTCCCCTTCTAACAACGGCGGCAGAGTCTACCGAAAGACTCAAAAACTGTCAACAAAAAAAACAAGCCTAGCGCGAGGAAAATTCGGTTGATGATACGTTCATAGGAGATCTTGCCTTGCTGCCCTGGCTTTTCCCGAGGTAAAGTAGGCTGATGATAAGGGTTCGCGCAAGAATAATAAGGAGTCCACTTTCAGAAGAGGCATGAATTATGGGAAAAGAATTACCGGTTATCCCCTCTCCCCAGCAATCCGAGACGGAACAGAAAGAAGAACTAATCTATTCTCGGGTATTTTGTACGCGTGAAGACAGCCCTCCCTTACGACTCCTATTGGATTTTCTCAAGTCAAAAAACCAAATCCCCTTGATTCCAAAAATGGAACAGGAAGCATTAGAAGATTGGGATTGGGTCCATATCTCATTAGGCTACAATCGAGAGCGGAAGCCCATTCGTCTCTTTTGCATTCGGGATCGAGGCACCTACCAAGATGTCTACGAAACTGAAAAGACGGGGTTTACCAACCGACTTTCCGCCTTTGACGACGTGGAAGCACAAATTGCCACGGAATTCCTTAGCAAATCCCATTTCATCGCGACCACTCAAATGGTAAAAAACGATATCTCCGACGATGGCTATGATTTTAACGGATGGATCTTGGAGTTCTTCCAAGATAATTGCAATGGGATTGTGCAAATTGACGGGCAAGGGTTTTATTCCCCCAAAGGCGAACTCGTAGTGGACATGGAAGAAGCGACCGAATCAGGAATAGACATCGGTCCAACGCCCAAAACGGATGAGGCATCATAAGAATCCATACTCTCCTCAACCTAAAATACCGCTCAATCGGCCTGCAGAGCATGGGCCATGGCCTTCCCATAGGTTTGCTGAGGAACAGCCGGCAATCCATTTCGATAGCCCCATCCATCTTTCAGCACTTCCACCAAAGCCCCGGTATCAAAGAAAGAAGGGTCTTCGAGAACATCCGACTGACAAACGAGAAGGTCAGCACGGCGTCCCTCAGCCAACGTACCCGTGTCAGTTAAACCAAGTTGGTCTGCAGCCAACCCAGTCGCACCAAACCACGCAGTCAAAGGCGGGACACCTTCCTCAATCAAGGCGACTAGTTCCATATAATTCCGTCCATGCATATCCGGCAATACGGGATCCGTCCCGACCAATAATTTCAACCCGCTCGTGTGAGCTACCTTTACCGCTCGCGCATGGCTTTCCGACACCGCTTGGACTTTAGATGTAATAAATTCATTAAATTCGCCTGATTGCAGGAGTCGCTGACCTACCCAGGAAGTGGGTGTGACCCTACAGCCTTTGGCATAGGCAAGTTCCGCTAAGGTTTCGTCCATAAATGAAATATGTTGAATATCTTTCACGCCCGACTCAATGGCTAAGCGAATCCCACTGTGACTATGGGCATGCGCCGCCACATACATGCCACGACCAGCCGCTTCGTCACACATTGCGTCCATTTCTTCTAGGGTAAAATCGCGATGCTCTAAATGATCGGTTGGTGAGACGACCCCAGGACTGGCACAAATTTTCACCAAATCTCCACCACAGGCCGCAATTTCTCTGACTCGCTTTCGACATTCCCATGGTCCGTCAACGATGCTGGAAGGACGCCCGGGACCCGCCGGCCACAGACGAGACAATTCCCCACAACAGCGATCCGGTCCCCGAAAATCGGCATGGCCCCCTGTCGTGGATAACATGCAAATCGCCAGCTTCAAACGCGGTCCTAGTAACACTCCTTGCTCCACCAGCCGCTTCAAGACGTGAGTCGCCCCTCCAACATCTCTGAGTGTCGTGACCCCGCCATGGACTAATGTGCGATAGAGAATTCGCTCAGCCCAAAATGGTGCTTCCGGGGAATTCATACGATCCAGATTCTCATTTCCAACTCCCCACAACGTCACATGACCATGACAGTCAATCAGGCCTGGCGTCACGGTATAGGCAGAACAGTCAACACGTTGCACCTCCGAACCTTGGGGATGCGTGGGATTGTGAGGTTGCACCGCCTTGATCAAGCCCCCATCAATCCAAACATCCATCCGTTCGTGTACGGCCTCAGTCGTAGCTGACGTCCCGTCATACAATTTTTGAATGTTCGACAGAATAATCATGACAACC
>QIDY01000115.1 GCA_003228495.1 Nitrospirota bacterium | reverse complement strand
AAACCGCCAAAAGCCACAGGGCAGACTTTACTCTTGAATTACCACTTCGTCACATTGTTTCCTGAGCACTTTGTCAGAATGTATTAATTTCACGGAAGCGTCACATGCGTGTTCGACCTTTTAAGCGCTGGTTTATCATTGCCCTCATACTTGTTCTGGTGGGCACGTTCATTTATTTGTTCCTGCCTTTTTTAATCGATGAGGATGAGTACCGGAGGACTGTGGAAGCTAGCCTTTCTTTTGCCCTGGGACGGAGCGTGAGCCTCCAGGGACCGATAACGCTGAATTTATCCCTACATCCAACGTTGGTCTTGGAAGATGTTCGCATCGCCAATCCTTCGTGGGCATCTCACCCTTTTTTCCTCCAAGCCACACGATTAGAAGCTCAATTAGCCATCCTCCCCTTGATCAATCGCCGCTTCGTCGTGGATAAGCTTTTCTTTGACGGGGTGAATCTTCACCTGGAGGAGGGTCCCAACGAATTGAATAATTGGACCTTTGGTAAAGACTCTAAACCTGCGCCTCCTTCTGAAACAGCATCTGACCCATACGTCACCATCACAGAGGAAGGCTTTGCTGCACTTCAACGAGTCACGATTTCTTATCAACCGTATAGTGAAAATAGCTCAGAAGACCCGACACAACTGACCATTATTGAAGGAACCATCCTCCTCTTTGAAAATCGTTTTCGGAAATATTCATTTCGAGGAACGTTTCGTGAGATCCCTTTCACCCTTGAGTTAACAGGGGGTAGATTTGTGGACCTCTTCAATTTGACCGGACCATGGCCTATAGATGGCGTACTAGTGGCTGCTGAGACAACGCTGAGGGCCAAGGGGCAACTGAATAAATCCGATACCGACCCGTATCTTGAATTCACGGGCTCACTCAGTGGGGAAGATCTCAGTTCCCTTAATCCTCTCCTCAAAACCGATATGCCAGACTATGGGCCGTATGAATTAATCACGTCCCTGTCCCTTTCAAAAACCCGTCTCAGTTTGAAAGACTCCCGTCTTAAGGTAGGTCAAACTGACCTGGCGGGTCTGTTCATCATGGACTTCAAGGAGGACCGTACACATTATTCTTCACGATTGACGGGAGATATCCTTCAAACCAATGATTTTCAATCTTCTGAACCAGAGAATAATCCAGCCAGTACATCCCCGCCTTTCTCGGAACCGTTTGCTAAACAAATAGGCATGGCGGACATTGATATTGATCTTGAATTAGCCATCAACAACTTTCTGGTTGATACACAAAACTTGGGAAAGATTGCTCTGTCAGCCAAACTTGAAGAAGGATTTCTCAGCGTCACACCCTTTCGTGCAGAAACGTATGGGGGAGTCCTCTCTGGAAGTCTTGAACTGGACGGGAATCACTCAGCTCCCAGGGTGTCCGGCGAGTTAACAGCGCAGGACTGGGATTACGGCCAGGCCCTGAAGGACCTGGGTGTCACAAGTCAAATATCGGGTTCCACGAACCTGGAAGCCAGCATCCGAGGACAAGGTGCTACGCTGCAAGCATTCCTGGAGGAGACCGATTTCTCCATAAAAGCCGGTCCTTCTTCCTTGACCATCCAGAGTGCGGATGAGGACGATCCCTTGTTAATTGAAATTGCCCTGGCAAAGGTACAGGCCATGAAGGGGGGTGCCGTGAAGGCCTGGGTGAAGGGAGACCTAAACCAAAAGGCCATTGATATCGGCATAGAAACCGGAACTCTGACCAGGTTAGGCACAACATCAAAATCGTGGCCTATTTCCTTGTTCGCTCGCTCAGGCGACGTTTCTGTGACGGTAAAAGGAGGTGTGAAACCAGAACCTCAGGGCTTAAAGGTCGCGTTAGGTGTGACCCTCAAAGGAAAACAACTGAGCCACCTTGATCCCGAGCTTCCCGCTTCGGGTCCCTATGGGTTGTCTGGCTGGCTTTTCAAAGAGGGGGAACAGTATAGGGTGACCGACTTGAAGGCTCGTCTTGGAAGAACCGATATCAACGGGGCACTGAGCATGAATCTGGAAGGAGAGACGCCGCAGGTGTCAGGAGCATTTTCGTCTCAGCTCGTCAGTGTTGAGGACCTCTCGACTCCCGGTGACATCACTATCCCTGTAGATGCTTTTCGTGCACTCAACGCCACTCTCAACTGGGACATTAAGCGCTTGCAAGCTGAGACGTTTGAACTCGGGGATCTGGCCCTTCAAGGGAATCTCACAGAGGGACGACTGGTTGTCACATCTCTAGAAGGGAAGCTGTTGGATAAGAAATTTGCCTATGCCCAATTTCAAGGTGAGCTTGAACTTGATGTCTCGACTACCCTTCCTACCTTTTCGGGAACGGCTTCTATCAAGAATATGGACTATGCGCAGGTCATTAAACAGCTAGGAATTGATGCCCAGATGGTAGGCATGGGCAATCTGGAGGCTAGCTTTTCCAGCCAGGGTAAAACCATTTTTACCATGCTGGCCCAACCAACCTTCAAGATAGAAGAAAAACATTTGCAGATGACTTCTCCCGACGAAAACAAGAAATCTGAAATCGTCATGAGTGTTGAACATGCCTTTCTATCTAGCACAGCCGGCGGTCCCATCACGTTCACGGCTGAGGGATCATTCCAAAATACACCCTTTTCCATCACCTCCTCTTCAGGTGCAATAAAAAATCTCTTCACCGACATAACCCAATGGCCATTAGCCATTTCAGTCAACCTCCCCAAGGTGCTGATTGATGTATCAGGACACATCAATTTTCCATTAAATGGTGAGGATTTCCATTTTAACGTTTCGCTCAAAGGAGAGACATTGGCTGAACTGAATTTCTTGTGGAATGGAACCCCACCAGATCTTGGTCCCATTAAACTCAAAGGCGTGCTGACTCAAATCCAAGAGGGATACACTCTGACGGATTTCAAGACCCAGTTGGGACCTACCGATGTTGGCGGCCATTTATCCCTTATCACGACCGGTCGGCGCCCCAAATTAGTTGGCAAGTTTACCACTGAAATAAGTGAATTCGGATTTCTTACCAGAACCATCACAGAATCGATGGATTCAACGGATAAACCAATCTTGAAAAATATTGTGACCTCAGTAGCCAAGATTGGAACGAAAGCCGCTAAGTCCGTTACAGATATAGGGATGGAAGCTGGCAAGAAAGTTACCAAGTCACTTGGCATGAAAGAAGAAGCAAGTGAAGGACCCCATGATCGGGTACTCCCTGATTTCGAATTTCCAGTGGACGCCATGCGTTCGATAGATCTGGAAATTGATTGGCAAATTAACGAGGTGCAAAGCAAAGGATGGAAGCTGGGGAAATTTGCCTATACCCTTGCTCTGAAAAATGGACGCCTAACCATAGACCCTGTCAAAGGAACCTTGTGGGATGGCGTGATTAACGGGAAAATAGAATTGGATGCCTCACTATACGTCCCAACTCTGGCCATAGACCTCACGATTCAAGGCCTTGATTATGGATTTTTGGACACAAGTGTCGGCTTACAAGATTTGATCAGAGGGGAATCTGAACTCATCTCCCTGAACGTAAAAGGTCGAGGGACCACTTTACGCGAAGTCTTAAGCAGGGCAAACGGAACTGCCGAGATCGTTGACGGGGCTATTGTGATCACCAACGAATACATAGACTTATGGGCCGCTGATATCTTTAGGATCGCATTATCCAAAGCCTGGGAAAAAGAGGATGTGACCAAGCTCAATTGTCTGGTTGGACGTTTCGATATCGTGGACGGAGAAATTCAGAGTGATGCCATTCTCTTTGATACGGACCGAATCACTGTTGGAGGATTCGGAACACTTGACCTCGACACCGAAAAGATTGATCTCATACTGACCCCCCAACCCAAAAACCCCACTCTCGTCACGCTCGGGACCCCTGTCCGCATCTCAGGATATCTCTCAGATCCCGATGTGACCAGCAACAAGTTACGAATTGCTCAGGGCGGAGCTTGGTATCTACTGGGTCTCATCAATCCAATCGGTTTGGTTGTTGTCATCCCAAAGATTGCGGGAACGACCCTCGGCACCGGGAAGAAAAATCCTTGTGCCGTTGCTATGTTAGGCAAAGAGTTCACTGTTCAGGAGGTATCGGAGCTTCAGGAAGGTTTTTGGGATTGGATGGTGAGAAAGATGAAAGGGGCTTTTCATGACAACGATGACTCAATAAATACCCCACCAAAAAATGAGAGCAGAGCGCAGTAACGAATCAATACTTTTCAAGTTTGGAAGTTGTCCCACAGCGCTTTCGAGTTGCCCATTCTTGATGTGATCTCTAACCAACTAATAATCGGCATAGGGGTCAGCGAATCGTCCGCTGATCCCCTGCCACACCACCGGACATGAAGGTCCGCATCCGGTGGTTCAGAAGGTTGAGGGTCCCTCGACTCCTGAGTGTTCGGTTTCGTGTGCTGCCGATTCGGGAGCACATGCATAAGGGGTCCACCTTTTGGTGAACGTCCTATCACATCTCCTGGCGTCCACTAGAAAGAAGGGAAAGATCAGAGGGCGTTAAGAGGGACACCAGCCAAACGATGATAAGTGATTATTGAAAACCGTATGACCACATGATGCCTCACGTCCTTCATACCCTGTTCCAAGCGGAGACCTCTACCGGAAAAGGCGCCAATAGATTCTTGCGGCATTTCCTGGCCCGTCTACGGCGGAAATCCAAGTGTTACAGCAAAAACCACCGCATGCTGCTCTCCTCAGTCATGCTCTTCATGCTGAAATGGAACGGAACCCTAGAAGCTATACTCTTTAACAATGTCCTCCTCTTCAACCCGACTAGCAATCCTTCTGGTAAATACCTCCCATTCAGAATTCTTGATTCGCCATAAAACCTGTAATAGTCGGAATGGTTGTGAGACCGTATTCAAAACGGATCATGTCATGAAAGCACTCTCTCGTCGCCAACTCCTACAATTCGCTGCCGGTCTTGGATTCGCCTCAGTCATTCCTCAACCTCGCCATTCAATGGCTAGCATGTGGAGTCAACTATTCGGAAAACCAAAACGACAATTATCCGCCATTACCCCCAATGACGAATTTTATATGACCTCGTACCGCACTCCGCCCTTTATCCCCGCCGAACAATGGGCCCTATCGGTTCGTGGACAGGTGAAGTCTCTTTTTACGCTCACTTATCCGCAACTGTTGGCCCAACCCTCAGTTTCTGAAATTGTGACCTTGGAATGTGTGGGAAACGGGGTGGCCGGTGAAGCTATTAGCACTGCAGAATGGGAAGGGGTAAAGCTGAAAAGTCTATTAGAACAAGCAGGCGTTACAACCCAAGCATATGATGTGGTCTTCCATGCTGCCGACGGGTACTCGGACAGCTTACCAATCGAACGAGCCATGATGGATGAGATACTCGTTGCCTATCGAATGAATGGCGTCCCACTTCCTTTGGGACATGGATTCCCAGCGAGAATTATCGCCCCCGGGCACTATGGCATGAAACATGTTCAATGGCTCACGGGCATAGAACTTCTGCCCACAGATTACAAAGGGTACTACCAACAAAAAAATTGGTCGGATGACGCGATCGTGAAAACCATGTCGTGGATCACCGATCCACAAACTGGGGATGTTCTACAGGCTGGACAACGATTCGGCATACAAGGATTTGCCTTTGCAGGATCACGAGGCATTCGTCTCGTAGAACTTTCGACGAATGGCGGGGAAACCTGGGAGCCGTCTCAATTGGCACCGGCCCTTTCACCCTATTCCTGGGTACAGTGGACATATCAGTGGGAACCATCGAGATCCGGTGATCATCGTATTCTGGCTCGGGCCACCGATGGAACCGGAGCATTGCAGACGGCCTTGGAACATGAACCATTTCCGGATGGCGCGTCCGGTATCCAAGAGGTCATTGTTTCGGTTATCTAAGAACAGGCACTACCTTGGTATCGGGAAAACATTCTCACATGACAATCTGGTTCTTTCTTTCTATCGCATTGCTCAATCTTATTGGCTGTTCATCCGTCCCAAAAACTTTTTCTCCTCAACAGTCAATTTCACCTGTCACGTTTACGCATCAAGCTTTTCAACAAACACTTGAACAGCATGTCATAGACGGTGTGGTAAATTATCAAACCTTGACTTCTGACCAAGATTTTCATGCCTATCTCAATGACCTCAAGCATCTCGCTCCGCAACAACTCCCTACGCCCAATCATCGTCTCGCGTTCTGGATAAATACCTATAATGCATTTGCCATACAAGGCATCCTCGATGGCTACTCCCCATCGACTTTCTCAGGACGCTACACGTATTTTATTGCTCAGGACTATATCGTTGGGGATGAACCCATCAATTTGTACGAAGTGGGTATCCACTTAACGCCACCTGTCCCTACATCTTGTGGTCTTGTCTTTTCGCGCCGCCCAGCAAGTTACGATACGGCGTTGCCCCAGTCAGAGCGGCTTGCTGCAGTAAGCGGTAGAAGAGTAACCCACGTGCTCTCGACGTACGGCGGTTGAAGCGAAACGTGAATTCGTCCAGATAATAGTCGAGGTGACGGTGCTGAACGCCACCTTGAAGCGTGCCGAGGAACCATCGCTTCAAGAGGGAGGCGACTCGGTGTACCCGCGGGAGAAGCTGATGGGCCTGCATTCCGCTCCCTTTGATCGTCTTGATCGTGTGTTCATATCCGTACGCTCCCAAGCCAGCGTAACCCAACCACCCATCTGTCAGTACCCGTGAGCCTGCACGGACCGCCCTTTCGATGAAAGGCATGAGCTGATCAGCCGAGGCGTCGTTGATACGCTGGAGCCGAATTCGACCAATGGCTTGTCCTCGCTGCTCTGCTGCGATCACCACGATCGCCTTCTTCTCGGTCTCACGGCCGTGGAGGTCCTCTTCCGGTCCTCCGATAAAGGTCTCATCAACCTCAACCGTCCCGGTGAGACGATCTCTTCCGGCTATGATCATGGCGCGGCGCATCTTGTGGAGCCATGTCCACGCCGTCTGATAACTGCCCAACCCGAGTACGCGTTGCAACCCAAGCGCGCTCACGCCGTGCTTCTGACTGGTCACAAACCACATGGCGTGATACCAATCTCGCAATGGTTTGCGGGTTCCTTCAAAGAGCGTTCCTGCGGTGAGAGAACTTTCGCGTCGGCAGCCCCGGCAACGTAGGGCGCCGCGCGCTGTCCTCCAGGCGGTGGCACAGACATCACACTGTGGACAGCAAAAACCTTTGGGCCATCGCAGCCGCATAAGATACGCTCGGCAGCGCGCCTCAGTCGCAAACCACTCCTCAAATTCCTGGAATGTGCGTGGATACTCCCGGTTAGGTCGCCGCAGGATCTCTTCGTCCATCCTGCTATACTACAGGTAGTAGCCGGTGGGATAAAGTGGATACCCACTTTGTACGATATGGAACGAAAAATTTTAATCCCTGATTTTCGGGAACCCCGTATTCATTTTGCAATTGTTTGTGCATCACGGTCCTGTCCTACACTCCAATCCTGGGCGTATACGCCAGACAACATCGATCAGCAGCTCACCCTCAGTGCCCAACAATTCATCAACGATCCGTCCCGTAACCATTTCGACCAGCGGCGAAAAATCGCCTATCTTTCCCGAATATTCGATTGGTTTCAGGAAGACTTCATTAATCATTCTGGCTCGTTACTCCACTACGTCGCGCAATTTGTGCTTGATGAAAAGGTCGCAGAAGACCTTCGGACCACCTCCTACACCATTAAATTCCTCGAATATGATTGGAGGTTAAACGGCCTTCCGCCCAAGCAACAATCATAGCCATAAGCCATTTCTAACCCATTTTCCTCCACTACCCCAATTTCCCAAGAAGTTATCTCCCTCTTTTTATAAAAAAAGGCTTGAAGATGTAACACTTGGTCCAAACAAGGGACTGATCCATAAGAGATCAATTAAGCTAGGGCTTTCCCCTATCAACAACAGGAAAATCCCATTTTTTAGGTCATTTAATAAGAGGAGACGGTCAACATGTCACAAAAATCACTTCTTCTGGGCGCAGCGCTTTCCGGATTACTTATTGCCTCAGGCTGCGCTCATTCCCATGACTCAATGTCAGCCGGGGAAATGGCAAAAGGCCAATGCCATGGTGTGAATGACTGCAAAGGCAAAGGCGAATGTAAAACCGCCACCAATTCATGCGAAGGAAAGAATGATTGTAAGGGGAAAAGTTGGCTGAGTATGAGCAAAGCCGACTGTGACACCAAAGGTGGAACCTACGTGGCCAAAGCCCACTAACGCATTTCATACTTGAGTCATGAACGTGCAACGACCGAACATAGGGGTGGGACTCCGTCCCACCCACTATCCGTATCTCGAGCCACGTCCTCAGACAAAGGTCACCTGGTTCGAAGCCATTAGTGAAAACTATATGGACAGCAAAGGGCGTCCGCTCGATATGTTGACGCTAATTCGAGAGGACTACCCTGTCGCCTTGCATGGCGTCTCTCTTTCTATCGCCTCAGCCGAAGGACTGCGCCCAAATTATTTACAAAATCTTCGCACGTTGATTGAACAAATTGATCCCTTCATCGTCTCTGATCATCTGTGCTGGACGGGTTTACAGCAACAGAACTTGCATGATCTTCTCCCCATTCCGTTTACGGACGAAGCGTTGAATCTCATCGTCGACCATGTCGATCAAGTCCAAACGTTTTTACGGAGGCCAATCCTGCTAGAAAATGTCTCGACGTATCTTCGATTTCCTTATGGTGACTACACGGAATGGGAATTTTTACAAGCGGTAGCCGATCGGTCAGGATGTCGAATTCTCTTCGACCTGAATAATTTGTATGTGAATGCCAGGAATCATCAATTTGATCCCTATCTGTTTCTTGAAGGGATTCCAACGCATCTGATTGGGCAAATCCATTTAGCCGGATATACCGACATGGGCACCCACTTGTTTGATACCCACTCCAAACCAGTGTATCCCGAAGTGTGGGATTTGTTCTCCTCACTCATTTCCCGTATCCCGGAGGTCCCCGTGTTGATTGAATGGGATGAAGACATTCCTGAATTTCCACAACTAGAAGAAGAAGCCCTCAAAGCAGCTCATATTTGGACCTATCATCATGGCCAGACTCACACTCAGCCGGTTTCAGCAGCTATTTTCTCAGGCTTCTCTTAGACAGGACGAGACCCTCGTTGATCCTGTCCTCCTCAAGGGGATCATCGCGGGCGGGTCTCTGTCCTCAGATACGGCTCTGGAGGTCTATCGAACCGGGCACATCGTGCGCCTCACCGAAGCCCTTGGAGAAACGTTTGAAGCAGTATGGTGGGTGGCAGGAGACACCGACTATTTTCGCTTAGCTAAAGAATTTTTACTGTCGCACCCTTCTGTTTCCTACAATCTTTCTGATTTCGGAAAATCATTCCCCGCTTTTTTAGGAGAGAGACAGCCCTTTTCAGATCTGCCGTTTTTAGCTGATCTGGCACGCTTTGAGTGGGTATTCAAAGAGGTGTTCCATCTCCCACCTCACACAACCCTCACACCCGATCAGTTCCAACAACAAGAACTGTCAGGAAATCTGCACCTGTCCTTTGGCCCTTCTGTCCGCCTGTTTCAATCTCCTTATTCAGTCTATGAGATTTGGAAACTTCGAGGAACCGTGCAAGAATCGCTGCCAGAAGAAGATTGGAAGAAACCTCAATGGCTGCTTTGCTACAAATACCAGCAACAAGTCTATGTCAAACACTTGAGTGAACCTGAATACTTGTTATTAGACCATCTCTGTTCTGACGCTAGCATCGAGGAATCCCTCGCACGTACGCTACAAGATTATCCTGATCTTGCGACGACCACAGTCTCAAACTTTTTTTCGTTGATCAAACACGCGGGAATCGTGACTCACCTGGAAACAGGGCCAACCACCTAAAATCACTTTTCTGGCCTATTGTGTCCCTGAAACCTTTACCCTGATGACCCCGATCTCGATCAGCCCCGCATCACCAAAGATCTTTGCACAAGAGTAGATGGATGTTTGTTAAACCCGGGGAACACATTCATCTTGCCCAGTTATTCATGTTCATGGTCCTGGGTGAACAATTGGCTCATGACTGTGCTCAGGCACAAATTTCTCTGGCTCCCGAACAAGGGATGCAAACGTTTTTAGCCGGACAGGCCCGGCAAGAGAGGTACCATGCCATAGCTTTTCA
>QIDY01000055.1 GCA_003228495.1 Nitrospirota bacterium | reverse complement strand
AATAGAACCAGGACATGTAGATGTAGGCCACGTATCCCAAACAGGTGTAACTGAGGGTGAGCCACCAGACGGTAGGTGTCGTGAGGATGGCTTTCCAGGGGACTTTTTCTGATTTTTTGATGGACCCCTCACCCCAACCCTCTCCCTGTTTGCGGGGAGAGGGAGGTACAGATGGAGATTGCCCTTCAATGATAGCGGTTTCAGCTTCGTTGACGTGGGGATGTTGGCGGGGATGGTCCGTGGCATACCAATACCACAGGAGGGCGATGGCGAGGCCTAACAGTCCGGCAGCATAAAAGGCTGTTTGCCAGCCATAAGTCACCATGATCCAGGCGGTTACGGGTGGAGTCAGGGCTGAGCCGATGCCGATGCCGCCGATGGTAATTCCAATACCCAACCCGCGTTCTTGTGGGGGATGCCAGTTGGCCACGGCTCGATTGAAGTTGGGCAGGGCGGCGGCTTCGCCGATACCGATGAGAAATCGTACCACCATGAGCGAGCCTAAGATACCGATGAGATTGGCTAGGGGGAGGGTCGGCGCGATGGCGGTGAGAGCGGTGAAAATCGACCACCAGATGACGGCGAAGGTCAACACTCTGCGAGGTCCCCATCGGTCACCCATCCATCCTCCAGGCACTTGAAAGAGTGCATAGCCGAAGACAAATGCGGAAAAAATCCACCCCATTTGAAGATCGGAAAGTCCTAATGACGGCATCATGTGACGGGCGGTGACGGAGATGTTGACTCGATCGATGTAGGTGATGATGCTGATGAGGAGCAGGAGAAAGAGTATTCTCCAGCGGACCCGAGTGGGTTGCGGGGAATGAGGTGATGGGGGTAGGTGCATGGGGAACCAATGGTGAGATCGGGGTTGGACCCTGGGGAATCTACCTCCCCTGGTCCCTCCTTACAAAGGAGGGGATTCGGAATGGCTTGCTGAAGCCGTTTCTTGTTGGATAAGCATTTTGGCTAGGCGGTATTCGTCTTTTTCCGTGGCGACCAATCCGTCGAGTTTTGCTTTGAAAATTGCATCTAAGATGTGACGATACGCTGGGCCTTTCGGGAGGCCCATGTCCGCAAGATCGTGTCCGGTTAAGACAATTGAACAATGTTGCCATGTCGTCAGGTATTCACGAACGCGTTTCATGGCTCTCTGGGTGGTTGGTTTGAGTTGAGCTTTGGCCATAAGGAATAAGAGGAGTTCGTTCGGCCAGGGTGACAGTAATGCGAATGCCTCAGATGGGGGCAGGTTTTTTCTGTTTAAGGTTCGGATGAGTGTTGTTTGCGTGGATAAATAATCCCCAACGGTTTTGGTCTGTCCTTGCGGGAAGCCGAGTCGTTTCCATGTATTGGAGAGTTCAGTGTTTCCCAGTGATTCGAACCAGGCCAGGCCATAGATGATCCATCGTTTGATCGAGGTGTCCAGATGTTCAATTGTGAACCAGGTGAGGATTTTTTCTGCCGAATCAAACATGTTTTGAACCGACGGCTTCGCATGCAATTTGGCATGGATAAAAGGCATGAGACGGAAATTTTCTAGCCGTCGAATACCCTTGAGTGGTGCAGGTTCCTCTAGCATATGAGTCAACTCATTGCCCAATCGTGAACCGGACAATCGTTGAAACAGCTCCATGGTTTTAGCTTGTTTAATGAACTGTTCGGTTTCCTTACTGATGCGGAATCCGAATCGTTGTTCGAATCGAATGGCCCGAAACACGCGGGTAGGATCTTCCACAAAACTCAAACTGTGAAGCACACGGATGACCTTGTCTTTGAGATCTCGACGTCCTCCAAAGTAATCCAAGAGTTCGCCAGACGTGCGATTGATGCGGATGGCCAGCGCGTTGATGGTAAAGTCTCTCCGATATAGATCCTTTTTAATAGAGCTGCGTTCGACGGTGGGAAGGGCCGTGGGGTATTCGTAATATTCCGTCCGGGCGGTGGCCACATCGAGATGATGTATCTGTGGGAGGCTAAGGGATTTGGGTAATTTGATCGAGACGGTGCCGAAGCGTTCGTGGATCGTCCATTCTCCCGATAATTCCTTGGCCAGGGTTTGTCCGAATTGTATACCGTCCCCTTCGACGACGAAATCCAGATCAAAGTTGGGAATACCCATCAACAGATCTCGAACGAATCCACCGACCAGAAATGCCGAGATGTCCAGTCGGTCAGCCAGTTGCTCAACCTTTTCCAGCAAAGAAAGGAGGGGAGACGGCAAATGGTTTTTGAGAAGGTGATTGACGTTCCATGTATGCAATGGCGTCGAAGAGGAGGGAGTGGCTATGGTCGGAGCAACCTCTGAGGGTTGTTCCTGTGGTGTTCCCTGTTCAGCCCCCTGGTAAAGAGCGCGCAAGAGATCGGTTCGGCTAAAGATTCCGATCACCCTTTTATCTTCGATGATTGGGACAATCCGTTGATTGCGTTCCACCATTTGCAGCTGAATGTCTTCAAATGGCGTAGCGGGAGTTGCGAGGAAAATGTCTTGCAGCATGATGTATTCGACCGGTTGGCTCGCCAATTTGTGATAGAGGCCTTTTTGAATGGCTTCACGCGTGGCCAGCCCGATGAACTGTCCACGAGGGTCCACAACAGGCAAGGCATTGACCTCATATTGGGTCATCAGACGTTCGGTCTGTTTAATCGTTGCGCCTTTTCCGACCGTTCGCACCGGGGTGGTCATCAGATGGCGGATGGGGAGCCAGGTTTTTGCCTGTTCCTGAAGCAATTCGTGTAATCGTTGATCTACTTCGGGCAGGGTTAGTCCTTTGATGCTGGCGGCTGCGGCCATGGTATGCCCGGCACCCCCGAACGCTTGGGCGATTTGATTCATATTCATGTCCGGATGACGACTGCGCCCGATTAATTGAACTTTTCCCTCCATGGCTACGGCGGTCAAGACGGCATCTGCATTATAGAGCTGGCCGAGTTGTTGGGTGACGGGTGCGAGATCGGCAACATACTCTGGCCAGGCAAGCGTTGTGAGGGCTACGCGACGACGCCCTAATGTGAGAAGTTGTGTTGCTTGGAGAAGGGCATTGAAGAGGGCAACTTGAGGCTCGGTCCATTTGCGTTGAAGGACATCGCTGACGACTGTGAGATTAGCCCCTGTTTTAATTAGTTTCGCACCGACCTGTAGGTCCCGAGGTGTCGTATGCAAGTAGGTGAAATGGCCGGTTTCCTCATACAGGGCAATGGCAAAGAGCGTGGCTTCTTCCGGTGACCAGCTGAGCGATTGTTCTTGAAGTGTTTCGATCAATAAGGTAATAGTGGCCCCTACGGATTCTAGTTTGAGAAATTCCGCCCGCTTGGCGAGCGGGTTGGTTGGTTGGAGCGGGTGGTGGTCCCAAATATGGATGGAAACCGATTGCTTTTTAATGGTTTTTTCTAGAGGGCCTAAGCGATCCTGATGGTCGGTATCTACCAGAATGACACGGGAAATGTCTGATATGGGAAGATTGGCAACGGAAGTCAAGGGAAGAGGATGATGGGCCAAATAGGCTCGCTCCCGAGATTGTGCCCCTCCGGGCAGAACCAAATGGGCTTTGGGGTACAATTTGCTGGCCGCGACCATGGAAGCGATTCCGTCAAAATCCGCCTCCAGATGCGTGGTGATAATTTCCATGATTGCGGCCATTTTAGCAAGGATGATGAACGGTCGGAAGTTAGAAAAACATCCAAGACGATCCTTTCTGCAAATCTGCTGTTGATTGCAAGGCCCTCTCCATGGTAGATGGGGTCAACTCAGGAGGAGATACCCGTTCTAAACGGGTCAGTTGTCGACCATATTATTAGGAGGGTCAAATATGGCTGCTAAGGCTAAGCCCAAGTCAAAGGCCAAGCCCCAATCCAGGTCCAAGAAGAAGGTGACGACAAAATCCAAAATCGTGCGAAAGAAGCCTGTGAAACTCCAACGTTCATCGTCCACCAAGGCAAAACCCAAGAAAGCCAAGGCTGGTGCCAAATCAAAACCTAAGTCAAAAGGAGTAACTAAAGCTCCCTCACGACCAAAAATAAACCTCAAAAAGGGGATGAAAGGGAAAGCGAAGCAATTGACAAAGGTTACAAAGACCACAAAATCTAAAACAAGTGCCAAGAAGGTCAAACCAGTTTCAAAAAAGACCAAAATAACCACTAGAGGGGCCAGTGTAAAAACAAAACCCTCTCATAGGAAAAAGACAACAGCGGCGAGTTCGCGATCCAAAACGAAATCGACAACGAAGAGTAAAGGGATTCCTTCTACGAAAAAAGCCAAAAGTTCGAAAATTGGCAAGGCCCTCAAAACTTCCAAGGCGAAAAAGATTGTTGCGCTGAGTAAGAAGCCGGTACGTCCGGCCAAAAAGGTCTCGGTGTCCAAAAAGAAGCATGGTGTGAAAAAGGCTTTCAAACCTGAAGCCACCAAATCCGTTGCGGTAACTTCTGCCATTCTTAGTGTTCCACAGGTCAAAGACGCGCCTTCTTCAACAGCGGTTCTTAAACCGTCTGAGCCAGTATTGCCGGATAACATTGATGTGGAATTGGGCATTGAAGTGGAAGATGATGGAGGTATTACCCTCGAGTCCTTAACATCTGATCTTGCCGATGAATCGAATGACTTGGCCGTTGATAATCTCGACGATGACTTTGCTGATGATGACTTTGCTGAAGATTTGGGCGATGAGGCAGATGAGGATTTAGATTTAACTGAAGACTTATCGGAAGAGCTCGGTCCTCAGAAGTTTTTTCGAGAGACCGAAGTGAATAACGAAGATGATGAAGAACCACACCCCCGTTCCTGGTGAAACGTCCTACACGCATCAAACACCTAATCTTGGGAGTCTCTTTTCGTTTCTGCTCAAAATTAGGATGCTGCGATTCTATTGTTAGATGTGTTCTTGTTCCGGGATAGGTCTTCCTGCTACAAAGAGAATGGAAGATGTCAGCTGTTTAGCTATTGAATAGAAGGAGAATTCATGTCGGAAGAACAGGGATTGCCTCGTATTGGAGACCATGCGCCGGACTTTTCGGCTGTGACCACGCAACATACCGAATTTAATTTTAGCGTGTGGCAAGAGCAGGACTGGGTTGTGCTTTTTTCACACCCTGCGGACTTTACCCCTGTGTGTACGACGGAATTGATAGCGTTTGCCCGTTTACATGATCTTTTTAGCCAGCGGAAGATAAAACTCATCGGACTCAGCGTTGATAGCATTCATGCTCACTTGGCCTGGTTGCGCAATATTCAAGAAAAGATGAATGTGGGTATTTCGTTTCCGATGATTGCCGATGCCGATATGAAAATCGCCAAGCTCTACGGCATGATTCACCCTAATGCCAGTTCGATGGCGACGGTGCGTGCGGTGTTTATCATTGATCCCAATCGCGTGATTCGAGCCTTAGTCTCCTATCCCTTGAATGTGGGAAGAAATGTCGATGAAATTCTTCGGCTCGTGACGGCGTTACAAGCGACGCAACGCTTTGCCTGCGCCACGCCGGCCAATTGGCAAGAAGGAGATAAAGTGGTCGTTCCTCCACCCAAAACCCTTCAAGAAGTGGAACAGAGCTTGGCTAAACCCGAATATGATCACCAGGATTTTTATCTCGCCTTGAAGGATGTTTCCAAACCTTCCGAAGCAGAGCCCCTCGTATCAGTCAAAACTGAGGCACCTTTGCCTCCTGAAGAGGAAGCGCACAAGTCCCCTGAGCCTCCTGTGACAAATCATGCCGAAGGGAATGTGTCTTCACCTGCTGAGTCCGCACCTCCTGCATAAATCGTTTGTCTTTTTTTGGTATGTGCTGAAAAAGACACTGCTCGTTTCTACCGGGTAGAGCACCTATGCCTGAACTAAGGACATAACGTGGCAGAATTCCTGACCTTTGAAGTGCCAGACTTTCTTTTGAGTGATTTCACAAAGCATCGATTGGAGTAAGGGAATCGTGAGAGATCAAAAAGGTCAAGGACCATTTTTTCTGTTTGCAATGGTTCTGTTTTTGATGGGCGCCGAGAGTCTGGACGCATGGGCCTGTCGTCTACTTGAGTCTCCTGCAGATCGTTCGGACACCCTGTGGATCCATCTTGAAGGGCTCTGTCTTTCGAAAGATCAGCGCACATGGGCAGTCAAGGGAACCGATGTCCTTGAAGCCTTGAAAGATGGGAAACACCTTGATTTTCAAGGAGTTCTTGTCGTTGGCGATGTGATGCTGGACCAATTGCCGTTACAACACGTTGCCGAGATTCCCAATATTCCTGCCACGATTCTTGCGCGACTTCAACAACGAGATTTGGATTCGGTTCGAGTTATTTCAGGTGCGGTGACGATTCGCGATAGCCAATTTGAAAAAGTCTTGGCGACAAATTTATCCCAAGGTGCTCTGGTCATGTTAGGGGAGGTAGACGTTTCTGGAACCACATTTCTGCAGTCTGTGGATTTTTCAAAGACTATTTTTGCAAACCCACTCGTTTTTACGAATGTACATGTGGATTATGAGGGGTTTTTTATTGGAGCACATTTCGAAGAAGCGGTGGATTTTTCTCATACAACTTTTGGAACTCATGTCCGATTTCATAAAGCTATATTTCGAGGACCAGTGATGTTTGACGAGGTGCGGTTCAAGGGCGTGGCCGAATTTCTGGAAGTAGAGTTTCAGCAGTCGGCCAATTTTTCGCAGGCGCATTTTCTTAGCGGAACGGGATTCTCGGGATCGGTGTTTCATGGACCAGTTGATTTTTCCGAAGTGGTCACGAATCGGGAGCTCTATTTTCGGTTTAGCGAGTTCAAGCAACGCGCATCGTTTCGACATGCGCAATTTCAGAATGTCGTGGATTTTTCCAATTCCCGGTTTGAAGGCACACATGATTTGGCAGAGGCGGAGTTTGCAATTCAACCCGATTTTACCGGGAGTAATATTACCGTGGATGTCGTCGTTTCTCGTCGATGGTTTGATCAACAATCCCAATGGCTGGTCTTCGGTGGGCTGGTCATTTTGGTGTGTCTCTACCTGTGGATATCTAGGAGGGGCATATCAGGCCATGCAGCATAAACCACTATATTTTGACAAGGTATTGCAGCTTCCCACAAAAGATGGTATACAAGTTTAATATTCTGCTTCCTTAGTTTTTGCAGAAAGGTACGTGTTTGGATTCTGCCCCTACCCTCGCTTTCTCCGATCTTGAAGACGATCAGGCCTATGAGGTAAAGCTAGAGGCCTTTACCGGGCCTATGGACCTCCTCCTTCATCTAATACGAAAACAGAAGGTCAACATCTACGATATTCCTATCGCCAAGATTGCTCGGCAGTATTTGGAATACCTCTCCTTGATGAAGACGTTAAACCTGTCCTTGGCTGGCGAATTTTTGGTTATGGCAGCAACGCTGCTCTACATTAAATCACGGATGTTGCTTCCTAAAGAGGTTGATACTGAGTTTGAGGATGAAGAAGTCCTTGACCCCCGGAGTGAATTGGTTCGTCAACTTGTCGAATATGAGCGTTTCAAAGACGCGGCGGGGAGTTTAGTGGCTCGGGAACGAAAGTGGCAGGATTCGTTTAGCCGCGATCCGCTTCCGGTGCCCAAGAAATCTGAGGAAAAGGACGAGGTGTGGGCGGAAGATTTACAGCTATTTGACCTGCTCAGTGCGCTGCAAGAGGTGCTTGATCGGTCTCCCTCGGATCAGTATATTGAGTTTTCGAGAGAACATTGGACGGTTGAAGAACGCATTCAATTGATTATGGAACGATTGGAAACTGAAGCGACCATCCCCTTTGAGGGGTTGTTTGAACAACAGTGGTCTCGCCCGTTAATTATTGCGACGTTTTTGGGGTTATTGGAATTGGTACGTATGAATTTGGTTCAGTTATTTCAAGGGGAATGGTTTGGGCCGATTCATGTGACTCGGCGATTCGTTCCTGCTGCTGAAGCGGATACCTCTGGTGCTATTCTACCGGAGGAATTGTAGAAGGGGGTGCCTCGTGGGTCGTTCACTGAGGGAGGAATGATAATCATGCATGCACTGACGAATGGACATGTTTCCTCAGAGGTTGTCGACGTGGGATTGTCTGAAGCCCAAAAGCCGCTTGACGTTCCTGTGAATGGGGACAGCGTGGCCGAACAGACAATGGCCGAGGGCACAATCCAAGACACGAATTGGGATCTGGATGATATCAAAGCGACGTTTGAAGCCCTGCTTTTTGTGTCGCATGATCCGCTCACGATGGAGAAGTTGGCGTCGGTGATTGAGGGGGTCCCAAAAGCGACTCTCAAAATCACCATGCAGACTCTTCAAGCTGAATATGAAGAGCTTGGCCGAGGCTTACAAGTTACGGAAGTGGCAGGTGGGTTCGTGATGGTGACTCGGCCCGAACAGAGTGCAGCAATCAAGCGGCTTTCTAAGGCCAAAACTACTTCCAAACTTTCGCGTTCCGCCCTAGAGACCTTGGCTATCATTGGATATAAGCAACCGATTACTCGGGGGGAGATTGAGAAAATTCGAGGGGTGGAGACCTCCGGTGTCTTGCGAACCCTGTTAGACCAAAAATTAATTCGTATTGTCGGGCGACAAGAAATCCCGGGACGGCCTATTTTATATGGGACCGGAAAGCAGTTTTTACAACGCTTTGGGCTGCGTGATCTCCGAGATCTCCCCCCGTTGAAGGAACTCAAAGAGTTAGGAGATTCTGAATCGCTTGTACTTGAACTTCCCTTTGATTCCGAAGATCAAGAGAAACCCCGCGTTGCCGATCTTTCTGCCTAAGATGGAGTAGGCCGCATTCTCCTCTGTACTGCTCTCCGCGTTTCTTCCTTTCCAGTATTTTAAGGATTCAGATTTGTTTGTGCACGAGGTGAATGCTGGTGCCTTTAGTGCTTCCTGAAAAAAAACCATCTCTTGGTTTGGATTTAGCCAAACTCTTAAGCCCGGAACAGGTTAAGTGGGATTGGGCCACGCTCAAGGCCTACTCCGTTGATGCCAGTATCTACAAGATTCCTCCGCAAGTTGTGGTTCTTCCCCAAACCGAAGCTGATATTGACCTTGTTGTTGACTATGCCGTGAGGGTGAGTGTGCCCCTGACTCCACGAGCTGGAGGCACGAACCTGACCGGCTCCGCTATTGGGTCCGGAATTATTGTCGATATTTCCAAGATGAATCAGGTTGTAGAGGTCAATCAAGAGGAACAATGGGCGCGGGTGCAACCCGGTCTTGTTCTGGCTGAATTGAATAAGCAGTTGGCTCCAATGGGGTTGATGTATGGTCCGGATCCTTCGAGTGGGGAGATGTGTAAATTGGGTGGGATGTTGGCAAACAACTCTTCGGGCCCTCATTCCCTTCGCTATGGCTCAGTCAAAGACACCGTACGGAATGTACGGATTCGGCTTCTTACAGAGGGGTGGCTGGAGGCACAGGCCGTCGAAATTGGGAGTGTGGCTCATGCTTTGTTGTTAAAGCAATACGAGGCTTTACGAATGGTTTGGACAATGTTGCAGCAAAATCAGGCCGTGATTCGTAGCAAGCGTCCAACAGTCAGTAAAAACAGCTCGGGGTATAACGTGTTTGATTTGGTCGAAGGGCTGGATCGCGGTGTATTTGATGTTCCCAAGCTCTTTATCGGGAGTGAGGGGACATTGGGGGTGATGAGTGAAGCAACCGTGACGTTGGTAAAACGCCCTCGTTCCACGGTGACGGGGCTGATTCATTTTCAGCATTTGGAAGGAATGGGCGAAGCCGTGCCGCATTTGCTGGAATTGAATCCCAATGCCTTGGAGGTCATGGATGGCAATACCCTCGACCTCATTGGACGAAGTGATTATGGCATTCCACAAAATTCTGCTGCGACTCTGCTGATTGAATTCGATGACAATGAAGAGAAGAATCGGCGGGAGTGTTTAGAGATGATGTGCCGACAATTTTCCTTGGCTGGGGCACTGAAGGTTGCTTCAGATCCGGCACAACAGGCTCAATTGTGGAAAGCTCGTAAAGCTTTGTATCCCACGTTGTATCGATTTGACTCTCGAAAGAAGCCCATAAATTTTGTGGATGATGTGGTGGTGCCAGCTTCGCGTACGGCAGAATTGATTCGCTATTTAGAAGAATATTTTGGTCGACAGACGGTTCCTGTGGCCGTGTTTGGTCATGTGGGGAATGGAAATGCCCATATCCTACCGCTTCTCGATCTTCAAAACGACATGGATTTTCAGCGCATGGTTGATGCCCATCGAGAGATCCACCAAACGGTGTTAGACCAATTTAATGGGTCGATTTGTGGTGAGCATGGTGATGGACGCATTCGTGCTGAGACGGTTCGCCTTATGTATGGGGAGGAGGTCTATCAGCTTTTTGTGCGGGTGAAGCAGGTATTTGATCCGCAAGGGTTGATGAATCCTGGAGTCAAAATCAGCCAAGCGTCCTTTACCGAGCATATTGATTATGAACGAATGGGGAAACCTTGTGCGACCTGTGCGAAATGTAATTCCGTATGTCCGGTATACGATGTGTTTCAATCGGAAGATATGAGTGCGCGTGGATGGTTTGAAATTGTGACGGCTTCAGATTACCAGTATCTGGAATCCAAACGGGT
>QIDY01000361.1 GCA_003228495.1 Nitrospirota bacterium | reverse complement strand
CAATTTCCCCTTCACGTGTGAGTAATGGCACACGACCCATTTCTTTCAAGTACAAACGAACCGGATCGTCAATCCGAGTAGGTTCACCTGGAGTCAAATCAATATCTAAGGATGAATCAGGTTCTTCCTCAGACTCCTCAGTCTCATCAGACTTCGCCCCCTTTTTCAGAGAAGCTAATTGCAACGCCGTCCGTGTGGCAGGATCAACGACTTGGATGCTCACTTCATGCAATGAACCCAAGATCGTATGTAATTGTTCAGAGGTGATTTGCTCGGCAGGAAGGACATGAGTCAAATCCTTTACAGTAACATGCCCTTTAGGCCGACCAATCTCGATCAGCCGCTGAATCACCACTGCCAATGTTGTCGTTGTTCCCATACATGGCTCCTTAAAGATTAATAGCGCATCCCAATCATAACACGATTCTAAAGACTCTATTCCCAATCAAGAGAGCCCTTTTTTTCCTCTGAAATCAGTGCCCCTTGTCCAAAAATTTTTCGGTGTACTAAAAACTATGCTGATTGAATACTACACGGAAGACTGGCTCCAATTTCGTATAAATACTAATGATTCGCTACGGATGCGAAACCGGAAAACTAAGAACTATTGTTCAAGAATATTACAAGAATTGTAAAAAGGCGCAATTTGTAAACACTATACGAAAAATTTTAAGGCAAAGTAAAGAGATCTGGACGGCACCTTTAGTATAGGAGAATAAATCTTATAAAAACTAGATATTTCTGCTTATTGCAGCATAATTAGCCTTGAAATATAACAAATAACCCCTAACTATTTAATTTCATTGAGTTTATTAAGCATTTACTCTCACCTATCACGACCCTTCTTAATCATACCACCCTTAGCAACCATCAAGAATACCTTCTAACACCCGAAAAGATAAGGAGAAGCAAGAATTTTTCATCCATTATTCAAAGATCTTGATGAACAAGCGACTTTGGGAAAGGCAGACTCATGATTAAGCTCCTTTTGGTAGAAGATAATCACCAAGAGGCCTTGACAGTTACCAATATGCTGAAGGAAGGGCTCCAAAATCAATTTATCCTGGAACAGCGGCCTTCTGTCAGTGAAGCCTTAGACCTCGTTCAACAACAATCCTTTCAAGCCATTATCTTGGATTTACACTTACCTGAAGGACAAAGTTTCGACTCCATTCCACAGTTCATCCAATATTGTCCAGGAGCACCCATTTTGATTTTGAGCGGCGTTGAAAATGAAGACCTAGCCATTCATGCGGTCAAAAGCGGTGCACAGGATTACTTAATCAAAGGGCAAACGAGTAGTGCAACATTATGCCGAGCCATTCGCTACGCAATGGAGCGCCATAGAGCCACCCAGCGCATCACGCAACTGGCTCACTACGATCATCTTACAGGCTTGGCCAACCGCGGCCTGTTCTATGAACGCTTAAATTGTGCTGTGGCTCGCTGCAATCGCAACGATATGGCCATGGCTCTGATATTCTTGGATTTAGATCATTTCAAAGAAATTAATGACACACTTGGCCATGAATGTGGCGATTCGTTACTCAAAACAGTCGCCACTCGCATCAAAAAATGCATCCGAGAAATTGACACTGGTGTGCGTTTAGGCGGAGATGAATTTGCCGTCTTACTCGAACAAATTATTTCTGTCGAAGATGTGGGAGCTGTAGCAGAACGCATCCTTCAGCTTTTGGCGCAACCCATTATCGTTCAACACCATCAACTCCAGATAACCGGTAGCCTTGGTATCACGATCTATCCTTGGGACAGCGCCAACCCACAAGACCTCCTATCTCATGCTGATGCAGCCATGTACCGAGCTAAAGCCCAAGGGGGAAACAATTATCAGTTCTATACGGCCGGGATGAAAACAGCGGGGTTGGATGGCTCGACTCTAGAAGTCGAACTCAAGCGAGCGTTGGCCAAAAAAGAATTCCTCCTCCATTACCAACCACAAATGGATCTACGCACCAAACAAGTCATTGGAATGGAAGCGCTGTTACGTTGGCATCATCCCTATCAGGGACTCATTGGCCCCAATCATTTCATTCCCCAAGCCGAAGAAAACGGCATGATCCTTCCCATCGGCGAATGGGTCTTGCGTGCGGCAAGCAAACAAGCAAAATACTGGGAAAAACAGGGATTCCCCTCTCCCCACGTGTCCGTCAACCTCTCCGCTCGACAGATTCACCAAGGCAATTTACCAGCCCTCATCCAAGATATTCTCAAGCGTTCCCATTTGGATCCTGAAAATCTCACATTGGAACTGACCGAAACCTTTTTAATTCACGAAACGGAAGAGACAATCCAAACTCTGCGCGAACTCAAAGCCATGGGCGTCCATCTGTATATTGATGATTTTGGAGCTGGTTATGCTTCACTACGCTATCTCAAATCCTTTCCCGTAGATGGCATCAAACTGGACCAAAGTCTCATTCAACAACTTCCCCACAGCACCAATGATGCCGCCATTGTCGAGGCCGTTATTTCTCTTGGTAAAGCCCTAGGCCTGCAAGTCATCGCGGAAGGGGTGGAAACACAGGAACAAGCCGATTTTCTGGAAGAACATGGCTGCGATGCCATGCAAGGCTATTGGGTTGCCCCTCCCCTCCCGGCAAAGGAAAGTGCTCAACACATGGTGCAGACCTGACATGTGAGAAGATGTAAGAAGGGACAAGGAAAAAGCAAGCAGTCAATTTCTCACTCACCTCTCCTACACACTCCTCATTTCTTCTCCGTCTTTCACGTTTCCCTTCTCCTAATTTGTCCTACTCAAAAGAAGATCCCTTATGGGAATGTTGAAAAAAGCCGCCAGCGGCGTTCTCGCCTTTTTGCCGTGCTCACGTACTGGGAGTACGCTCCGCGCGTCAAAATGGCTGCGGCCTTGCTGGACGGACTTTTTTGACCATTCCCCTCAACTGCTGACATCGGTTGTACCTCGGGCATTTACATACCATGGGAGAGAAATATTCAACAGGCCCCTTATTGAAACAGATCCTCCTCACAGGTATGATGCATTGCATTCATCCCTTCCCGTTTTTTTGACTCAAGAAATCTTTGAGGGCTTTCGGAGCCGAAAAGTTCTAGCCAATTCATTGAGACCTGTCCCTATTTAAGAACAAACAAAAGATATCAGGTAAATATGCTAACTGATGTCGCACAACTTCCATTCACCGATCTGTGCCTGTTTATCGTAGATGACAGTCCAAGTGACCGAGCCACGTATATTCGATGGCTTCAGCACACTGACCACGTCCGTGTAGCTATCCAAGAAATGGCAACTGGAAGAGAAGCCTTGGAGGCCTGTGTAATCACCCCTCCTCACTGCATTCTCGTGGATAACCAGCTCCCCGATATGAGCGGGTTAGATTTTCTAGAAAAAGTAAGACACTCAAACTCAGCCTCTAAGGCTCCACTGGTTTTCCTCACTGGACAAAGCAACGAAGAAATAGCTGCCAAAGCCATCAAGTTAGGAGCACAAGATTACTTCATCAAAAACACCCTATCCAAAGAATTCCTCTGGCGGCATATTCAGCAAGCAGTCAACGAATTGACCAGCTTGAAGCGTATTCAGGCCCTGGAACGTCAATTGAATACCATATTGCGATCTTCGGGAGATGGCTTAATGGTGGTCGGCACCGACGGGATCATCCGCTTTACGAACCCTGCGTCAGAACGTCTTTTTCATCAACCAACTGAGGAACTTTTGGGGACACCATTTGGATACCCATTGATCAAAGGAAAGACCAGAGAAATTGCTATTCGATGCCAAGACACACATGTCACACCCGTGGAAATGAGAGTTGTACCAATTGAATGGGAGAACGAACCAGCCTATTTGACCTCATTGCGTGACCTAACCGAACGTCGAAAGGCAGAAGAAGAGCGCCAACGGCATGAAACAGAGCGACAGTACGCACAAAGGCAGGAAAGTTTGGGCGTGTTGGCAGGAGGTATAGCGCACGACTTTAACAACTTACTGATGGCAATTGTGGCTCGCGCAGGATTAGCCTTACGATCACTCTCCCCCGATTCTCCGGCTCGCGAACATTTGCACATCATTGAAAAGTCCGGACTCCGTGGAGGAGAACTGGCCAACCAAATGCTAACCTTTGCAGGACAAACCCAATTAGATTTTCAGGCCATCAATCTCCAGCAATTTCTAAAAGACCTCAAGTCATTTCTACGATCCACCGTGTCCAAGCGAATTACCCTCACGTTCAATTTGTCTGCCAACCTTCCACCCATCCGAGGAGATCGCTCTCAACTCCGGCAATTGATCATGAATATTGTCACGAACGCTGCGGAAGCCATTGGAGACCGAGAGGGAACAATCCAGATGAGTACCAGCGCCATAAATACCTCCACGCAAGATCTTCGCCATTACCATATTATGGGTGATCTGCCTTGGGGGCCGTGTGTCTCATTCAAGATTCAGGATTCCGGGAGCGGAATAAAACCGGAATTAATCCCAAAAATTTTCGACCCTTTTTTCTCCACTAAATTCCCTGGCCGCGGTCTGGGGTTAGCTGCGCTGTTAGGGATTGTTCGTGGTCATGGGGCGGCTATTGCCGTGCACAGCCGCATCGGACAAGGTACAGAATTCTTATTCCTATTTCCGACCACACATAAACCTTCCCCTCAGAATATTCCTTCCCTCACCTTACCAAAAAAACCATTGAGTAACTCCATCCCCTCCAAAGTACTTGTCATCGATGACGAGGAAGAGGTCCGAACGGCATGCTCCCTCATCCTAAAAGAAATTGGATTTGATGCCTTGGTTGCCCAGGATGGAAAAGCCGGTGATCAAATTTTCGAACACTATCAGGACGAGATTGCCCTCGTGTTCCTCGACCTCACGATGCCGCATTTAGATGGAGGGGAATTAGCCGAGAAGATTCGAGAGAGAGCCCCAGATGTTCCCATTCTCGTGTCTAGCGGATACCCCGAAGAAGAAGCCATGAAACATTTTGCGCAATCCGGCATTAACGCTTTTATCCAAAAACCTTTTCAAGTCGAAATCCTCATTGCAAAAATCCAAGAACTCACAAGAATAGGAGTAAAAGGTCAAAAGTGAGATACCAGAGTAATCCATTCATCCTGCATTCCACCTTTTCTCTTTTTACTTCTCACTTTTCTCCTTGATACCGATACCCTCCACTCATATGCCGCTCCAGAGTTGACGACAACCCCAAATGATTGCGATACAGAGTAGAATTGACAATAGATCCGTTATCAGGGCCCAACTCTCCTGCCCGTTTAAAGTATTGCGTGGCTTCTTGATGACGATCTAATTGGTGCAGCGCAAGCGCGGCATTAAAATGGGCTTCAACCAACAAGGGATTCACCTGTATCGAGGATTGGAATAACTGAAGGGCTGCTTCCCATTCGGCAACATGGTACTGATCGATCCCTTGCAAATTGAGCGCCGCAGCTTCCGGCTCTTCCATTGGCAAAATTGCCAAAGGCACGGATTGCGGGAAACACCCGCTCAGCATCAGCACACACACCATAACAATTCCTTGCCACTGATAGGGCATGCCTGATTGAAACATTCTCTTCATAAATCTACCTTCACTTAATACTCCCCCCGTGACTCAACTTTCAAGAGAATCCACTTCTACCATCAACCATGATGTCGTCGTCGTCGGAGGTGGGTCTGCCGGATATGCCGCAGCACGCACTGCGCAAGCGGAAGGAGCGGATGTTGCCATCATTGACCAAGGTCCACTCGGTGGTCTCTGTATTTTACGCGGCTGCATGCCGACCAAAACGCTGCTCCGTTCTTCCGATATTGCCGCACTTATCCGTCGAGCACCGGAATTTGGTCTTGGCTCCTCAAATTTTCAAGCCAATCTCAACGCCATTATTGATCGAAAAAATCGAATAATCAAGGAATTCGCCGATGATCGAATTCAAGCGCTGCAACATCCACGATATACGCTCTATGAAGAACAGGCTTCCTTTCTTTCTCCAACTCTTATACAAGCCGGGCCACACCAGCTCTCGGCAAAAGCCTTTATCATTGCCACTGGATCTGCAGTCTCTCATATCCCCATTGCTGGGCTGGAAGAAACCGGCTATCTCACTAGCGACGATGCCTTGGAACTCCGCACACTCCCCGATTCCATGATCGTCTTAGGTGGCGGTCCGGTTGCCTTGGAACTAGCTCAGTTTTTTTCCCGAATCGGCGTCAAAGTCAGTTTAATTCAGCGAAGCGCCCATATCATGTCACAAGCCGACGAAGACTTAGCAAAACCGGTCGAAGCCAAGCTCCAAGAAGAAGGTATGACAATCTATACCAATACATCTATTGAACGTGTGACTCGATCGTCGGATGGACAAAAAACCGTTCATCTTCTGCATCATGGCCAGCCACGACAGGTCACGGCTAGCACCATCCTGCAAGCTCTTGGACGACACCCCAATATCACTGGGTTAAATTTGGAGGCTGCTCAGGTGGCTATCAAGAATAAAACCATTGTGGTCAATAAAAAGATGCAAACGTCTCAATCACACATTTTTGCGGTGGGTGATGTGAATGGCCTCTATGAAATCGTCCATATCGCCATTGAGCAAGGGGAAATTGCCGGATGGAACGCCATATACCCCAATCAGTCCGCCAAACATTATGATGACCGACTCAAAGCTCAAGTGATTTTTACCGATCCCCAGGTGGCCAGCGTCGGCTTATCGCAACGGGAGTGTGATATTCACCACCTTCCCTATCTCGTGGCTTCTTACCCGTTTAACGACCATGGGAAATCGCTCTGTCTGGGCGAATTACACGGGCATGTCAAAATTCTTTGCCAGCCTCAAACGGGTGAGATTCTCGGAGGACATATCGTTGGACCGGAAGCCTCCGAACTCATCCACGAACTTATTGCCATAATGTATTTTCATGGCACTGTTCGTGATTTATTGGGAATACCTCACTATCATCCGACCTTGGCCGAAATCCTCACCTACCCTGCAGAAGAACTTGCCGGCCAACTCCCCCCGGTTTCGTAAACATGCCATCCTAATTATTCGGCTGGCTTTCCACACCAACCACACTGAGCGTCGTTCAATGGTTCTTTAGATGGTAACGCAGGAACCATGGGCTTTCCTTGCAACACTCGAACCCACCAAGAATCCCGATGCTTCATGATCCACTTCGGCAAAAATAGAAAGCTCAACACTAATAGTCCTCCTGCAAGAATAAGTGGCCATTGCACTGTGACGACAGCGCTCCCCAGATAGGTCAGAGCGAATGTGGGAGGTATCATGCCCACGAATGTCGCAAGCGCAAACGCCTTGAGACTCATTTTAGTTAGCCCTGCACCATAACTCACAATGTCAAAAGAAAAAATGGGCACTAATCTAGCTACAACCATGAGACCCAGTAAATGATGATCAGAGCATTGCTCACAAAACGTGATATCCCGCCGTAGCCACCGATTCAACAGATCCCGCCCCAGTGCCCTGCCAATGAGAAAACTGATAATGGCCCCAAGCTCAGCGCCTATCAACACGTAGACTGCGCCCCAAAACGGCCCATATGCCACCCCAGCAGCTAGATCTATGGGCAAACTAGGAATGGGACTCACAACCACCGCTAACGTCATCAGCCCCATCAAGGCAAAGGGCCCAACCACGCCCAAATCACGTAGAAGAGATGACAATTTTTCTGGAGAGAGAACCTCTTGTATAGAGGTGAATTGAATCACCCCGTAGAGGCCGACAATGGCCAGCAACACGAGTAACCCTTTTCCAAAAACTGAAGCCATTGCCATACCACGAAACATTCTGACAGGTCTTTAGGGATTATGTGTAGGACTCCACATCGAAACTGTCCGAATAGCACAGTCCAAACATGACAAGGTCAGGGTTCGTAACGAATCCCCTCAAAGTTTGACTACAAGAAAATCCCATCACAAACGAGTCGACAAAATCATGATCAGAGCGTTTCACGAAAACAACTGGAGATTTTTTATGAAAACCCCCATAATGGAGTCCCGCATGGCTCATCCTAACACCACATCAAACGATTCACCCAACTCATCTACCGGAAAAATTCTGACAGGAATCATCTTTCTCCTGGGTATAGGAGCATTTGTGTACTTTGATTTGGGTCAATATTTATCCCTTGACTCACTTAAAGCCAATCGCGATCTTCTCTTGAGTTATACCGAGTCGCATTATGCACTTGCCGTTACTGTTTTTATTCTCGTTTATATACTCCAGACCACATTTTCTTTTCCAGGCGGAGCCATTCTCACATTGACCGGGGGCTTCCTGTTCGGCAGTGTTATGGGAACGTTCTTCGTCAATATCGGCGCGACCGCTGGGGCAACACTCGCATTTTTAGCTGCCCGTTATCTTCTGCGAGATTGGGTGGAACGAAAATTTGGTGATCGCTTAGGTGCCATTCAGTCGGGATTTGCACAAAATGCCTTTAGCTATCTCATGACACTTCGACTTATCCCAGCTTTTCCGTTCTTCCTGGTAAACCTCGTATCCGGCCTCACGCGCGTCAACCTCGGCACCTACGTCCTGGCCACATCCCTCGGAATTATTCCAGGGAGCTTTGTCTTTGCCTTTGCCGGACGACAACTCGGCTCCATTAATTCCTTGAGCGAAATTGCGAGTCCGCCGGTCTTATTGGCTTTTACACTTTTAGGCCTGCTCGCACTGATGCCTGTGGCCTATCGAAAATGGACAAACAAAAACCCGCAATCAGAACAATCATAAATACGAACCCATTCTCTTTTAGAATTCCTGAGGTAGCCCATGAAGACTGCTCATCCGACAGACGATCCAGCACTGATCCTTCCTCAAGATCAATTTAATGAAGAATTAATCAATAATGTGCATCCGCGGGAATGGCAAAACCCTACCCCATCGGGGCGGTACAATTTGGTGGTCATTGGGGCAGGAACGGCTGGCTTGGTGACAGCCGCAGTTGCCGCAGCGCTCGGGGCGAAAGTGGCCTTAATCGAACGCCATCTTATGGGCGGTGACTGTTTGAACGTGGGCTGTGTCCCATCTAAAGGAGTCATACGAGCAGCCAAGGCCTGGGCGGCCATCAGGGAAGCTGAACAATTCGGGCTGCATGTGCCTGGAGAAGTAAACCGGAATTTCGGTGCCGCCATGGCCCGCATGCGAAGATTGCGAGCGCGCATTAGTCATACCGATTCGGCCCAACGTTATACCAGTTTAGGAGTCGATGTCTATATTGGAAATGGACAATTCACCAGTTCCAGCACGATCGACGTGGATGGAACAACACTCCAGTTTACTAAAGCCGTCATTTGTACCGGTGCACGTGCGGCCGCACCACCAATCCCTGGGCTCGATCAAGTCACTTACTTGACGAATGAAACTATTTTTTCACTGACAGATCTGCCTGCACGACTTGGTGTGATTGGCGCAGGACCAATTGGCTGTGAGATGGCACAATCGTTCGCCCGCTTCGGCAGTCAGGTATTTTTGGTAGAAGCCATGCATGGCGTTCTGCCCAATGAAGATAAGGATGCTTCAGAAATCATAGAACGATCGATACTCAGTGATGGAGTACAACTGCTCTGCTGTGGGAAAGACTTGAACATTAAACTGGTCGACGGAAACAAGCACATGTCCGTTGACTCCCATGGTCAACATTATGATATTCCTGTTGACGAAATTTTAGTGGGAGTTGGGAGGGCCCCTAACACAAATGGCTTAGGCTTAGAAACCATCGGAGTGGATTTCGATAACAAGGGGGTAAAGGTCAACCATCGGCTCCAAACCAGCAATCCAAAAATCTTTGCGGCAGGAGATATATGCTCTCCCTTCAAGTTCACCCACACAGCGGATGCGCAAGCCCAAATTGTCATTCAAAATGCCTTATTCCCCCATCCGTTCGGTCTGGGCTATGCCAGCACGGACAACCTAATCATTCCCTGGGCGACTTATACCCAGCCGGAAATCGCCCATGTGGGCTTGTACGAAAAGGATGCGGAGGCCAAAGGGATTGAAGTTGACACCTTTACATTTCATCTCTCTGAAGTGGACCGAGCTATCCTCGACGGAGAAGATGAAGGGTTTGCACGAGTACATGTCAAAAAAGGCACGGATCAGATCGTTGGTGCCACAATTGTAGCCACTCACGCCGGCGACATGATTAGTGAATACACGTTGGCTATGAAAGGGGGGCTAGGGTTGAACGCCATCGCCGGCACGATTCATCCCTACCCCACGCAAGCGGAGGTTATCAAAAAGACCGCAAACGCTTGGAGAAAAACCACACTCACTGAAAGCAAAAAACAGTTTTTGAGCAAGCTTTTTTCTTGGACTCGCTGATAGTGAGAAGAGAAAAAACTATGGTCCAGACAAACAAGCTACAGAAATTTCTTTCCATAGTGATTGGGGTAGTTCTTATTCTCTCCATCTCGCCTGTTGCCCTAGCAGAATCTGATAACCAATTGCTTGTTGGGGCATTTTCCGAGGCCAAACCCGGCACAACATTTCCTCAAGATTGGAAGCCACTGACCTTTGAAAAAATTCCGGTCCATACGCAATATGAACTGGTCAAGGATGGGGATCAAGTGGTCATCAAAGCCACCAGCCATCAATCATCTTCAGGTGTTACCAGAGAAATCACTATTGACCCTAAAGAATATCCCATCGTGATGTGGCGCTGGAAAGTGGAAAATGTGTTAAAGAATGGGGACGTCACACAAAAATCCGGAGACGACTACCCTGCTCGTCTATACATT
>QIDY01000360.1 GCA_003228495.1 Nitrospirota bacterium | reverse complement strand
ATAGTGATGGCGAGGAATTTCTCTTTTCGTTAGAGCCGCGGGATGTGGCTTCCGCATGTGTCATCAGGGAATGCACGGAAACGGGAAAAGGCGTTGCCACACCCTCGGGTCGCATGGGTGTATGGTTAGACTCCCCGATGATTGACCTGTTACATGGCGAGGGAACGGTCAAGCGGGAACTTGCTGCCAAGTATCTTCAGTTTAAACGGTTTGGAATTGATATAAGCCAGGAACCGATGCTCGTCTATCCGACTCTCCACTACCAGAATGGGGGGCTGGTCATTGGTGTGAATGGGGAGACCTCCATTCCTGGTCTGTATGCAGCCGGGGAGGTTTCAGGAGGAATTCACGGGAAGAATCGGCTGATGGGCAATTCTCTGTTGGATATTATCGTGTTTGGTCGGCGAGCTGGGAAAGAAACGGTGAATTTTGCTGGACAAGCGAACAGCCGTGGAGCCTTGTCCTTAGAACATGTTCGTCAATTGGAGAAAGAGCTAGCCCAAGCGAATATCTCTGATCAACAGGTTGGCCCCATGTTGCTGCCCAACTATGCACCGGAGCACATTCGAGAACGTCGCGTGGCCATGCGAGGTTTGTAATGGATTCTGACAATCGGGTCTCCATCGATTTCATGGGGAAGACCTATGAGGTCTCTCCTCATACCACTCTTCTCGGAGCGCTGTTAGAGATCGGTTGGGATTCTGTCAAAGGGTTAGGATGCATGGGTGGCTGTTGTGGCGCCTGTGCAGCTTGGTATCGCCTGCCAGGGGAAGCCCATGTCAAGTCAGGTTTGGCGTGCCGCACCCCGGTGAAGGATGGTATTTCGTTTTCCTTGGCCGGACACTATCACTCTCCAAAACCTTCATACGATCTGAGTGAACTGAAAAATCCCAAACAGGATTTATTTGATCTTTATCCAGAGGTGACTACCTGTCGAAATTGTGAAATGTGTGTACAGGTCTGCCCGCAGGGGATCGATCCGATGCAAGGAGTCTGGTATGCCACCTTCGGAGATTTTGCGAAGGTGGCAGAAATGTTTAAGAGTTGCGTTCAGTGCGGGCTATGTGCTCGTGTGTGTTCGGTTGGCATTCGACCTCATCTCGTTGCGATATACGCCAGCCGAGTGCAGGGGGCGTGTTTGATGGAGAAACCAACAGATCTTCTGGAACGGTTATCCCAAATTGAGTCAGGCACCTTCCGCGACGAGTGGGAGGCAGTGCTGCAAAGTCAAGTGAAGCCTTCTGAGCCAGAACCCAGTCAATAACGTAAAATACCGATTGTTTCCTTTCTGTGCATACCTGCCAAAACCCACATTTCGCACCTTCCCCTTCGTTTTCAACATTCTGATTTCTTAACCCCCTCACACTAGAGTAGGGGCCTTTCTTTCCTTGATATTTTCATCCGTCCTATCGGTCATTTCGCAGAGAGTTTATCCTGAGAAAAGTCGTGCTAGAATGTTGCCAATCATAGCAGTATTCATGTTATCTCAATTCATGTATCAACATATCCGAATCAATGGCCGGATTTTCGGGCAAGTAAGCGGAGGTAGCAATGAGTGATTCGCACGAAGACAAGACCGACATGCATTGGAAACTGTACTGGGAGCGCGAATATTCCACGGCCATCGCGCCAGAACGGTTAAAGCTGGATTTCTGTCCCCACCGCCCAATGATGACGAATATGTCCTTGGAAGAACAGCGAAAGCTTGCCGCAGGTGGATATAAGGTCCTGCCCGATGATTGTGGGCCGGTCCGAATGGCTGGGCAGTATGGGTACCTGATCCGATCACCGGCCGATTGTCGGATCCGGCGATCCGGGGATGGTTTTGAATGGCAATCCCCCGAAATTCTTCCAGAAGAACGATTGTTGGGCTATAAATCTTTTTCTGGAATGTATGTGGATACCATATTAAACAGTGGGTATCCTAAGCTTTGTTGTGGGATTCGGTTCTATTATCCTCACCAGATCGGAATCATGTTAAAAAACATTCCCAATCATTTCTATCATTTTCCCGATAGAACGTTTTCTGTTTGGGAGGGTATTAAGTCACAGGAATATAAGCTGACTCCTAACCTCTATGAATTTCTTCCAGGCTATGATGCGTTTGTCTCCAATGTCCTTCTGCGACTTGAGGCTGATTTGATCACCATACAACGGGGTGATCCCGTTGCCATCGTGATTCCTGTGCTGTTGCCGAAATGTTTTTCCCTTGAAGAATTGAAAGTCTCTCGATGAGGAACAAGGGGATAGGAATTTTAAAGGGCTTCTTTTGTCAAAAATATAAGTACCAAAAAACACAGCTGAGGGGTCGATCAGCGGTCTCTGCGGGTTGCAAAGCCGGAGTTCACCCTGCGAGCAGGGCCTAAGGGGCCTTTGTGCCGAGGGTATTACTAAGCATGGCCATCCCTTGTGGCGTGTGGAGTGGGGAATTGGGGCCAAGGGGGAATGACGGCACAAAAACTGTGTAGGAATCCATGGTGCAATGAATCCGTTTGAACCCGTAGGGATAGGCCGTTTGCAAGAACTCATTAATGCGGGCCGGGGCGCGGGTGGGCAAGCCCAAGTGCGCGAGAATCTTTACGATCATTGTGGGACCTTTAATGGCGGCAATGCGGGTCATGGGGCTGCCGCAGTGCGGACAGGTCGATCGGCGAATACCTGTTTGAGCAACTGCGCCTAGCCCAGGCGGGCCTGCGTGGAGGAATATGGTGTGTCGCCGTGCTCATCGGCTAGGCCAGTAGCCTGGTGGAGGTTCACCTGGGGCGATCTGGGACCAGAGGGTGGCATTGGGCGCGAGCGCACCAGTCATTTTTTTTAGGGTCTCACCGATACTGTCTGAAAATACATTACCGGTTTAGTCTCGTGCCACTTCTTATCTGGATTGCGGTGAAGAAGGCTGGCTATGCTTTTTGAAACGGCCTCCCAGGTCAACCTTGGTTGAGCCATCAGGCCTCTGTTCCTCTTTGAGGCCTTCCGTTGATTCGCTTGTCTCCTTCGTCGCCTGCTCAGCGCCAGTTTGGCTTTTACATTCTGGACGCTCCTCAGGCGACACTAATTTCCCGGTTTCGGGATCGATACAGGCTCTTTGCCCAACTGTATTACCCTTGCTTCCATCCGATGCTGCAGTTGGATTTGATGACATCGCTAGTAACGGGAACTCCTTCTTAGCACTTTGTTCAGCCCAGGCCGTACATACTAAACACGTGATGACAAGACACAAACTTCCTAAAAGGCTGGTGGGCCAGACATATGAAGCCTTCATGATTTACCTCCCATTGATTTAGACGGCCTTGCATATCTAATAAGTGTTTTTAGCAATGATCGACTTTGTCCTTAATCTGGAACCATGGGACCTCCCTTTTACATGAGGAAGATGAATTTGTCAGCATTGGAACCGACTGAGCAAGGAACTCGACTTTGCTTATCTTAATTATATCACTTTTAAATTGGCAGAAAATGATGCCCTTTCACTCGATTCATGGATTGTCGTAAGACTTTCTGGCTTAAACAAAGAGAGGGCTCTTTATAGAGCCCTCTCCGTGAAATTCCGGACTTGCCTAATTTTTTCTCATTACTGTTTCAACGGTGAACTCATCATCTAATGATTTAAAGGCATGATTTGGAATTCCATCATATCTAGAGAGGAAACGTTTCACGCTCTTGCCCGCAAACGATTACTCGGCTTGAACGAAAATGGTGTATTCTCCTACTTGATTATCATAATAAAGCTTGACTTTCACATAATAGGTTCCAGGAGTCAGAGTCGAGATGATTCTTGAGTTGAAATTTCCCGGTCCCAGGTCGTCATTTTCTTGAATGAACGTGGTCTTACTATCCGGTCCAAACAAGGACATAACTGTATCGACGCTACCTGTCTCTCCTTTCGTTTCGATTGTGTAGGAACCTTCCGTTTCAACCATGAATTCGAAAAGGTTCTCCGTTCCAGCTGTTGAGATGGAACCCTTGGTTAAAGGAGGACTGATTGGGATTTTTATAGCCCCACCGCCACCGCCGCCACCACCTCCGCCAGGAACACAGAGTGGAGACGAGAGGCTCCAACCGACGTCCCTAAGAAGCCCTTCTGTGATCCGCTTGTCGGAAATCGGCGTTGCAGATGGCTCCATGAGCTCGTCAGGAGAGAGTGCCGTATCCCAGTGAGATACCGACGATCCTTGCTTGAATGGGTTTGGGGCATACATCTGAACGTGCCCATTTGTGATTCCATTGGTCAAAATTGCTTGGCCGCAAGCGTTTGCCACAGGGCCGGTCCAGTGTAAATCCCCGGTATCGATTGCGGAGGCTGCACGTTGGCTATTCGTCATGTTCGGCCAGGTCACGCCTTGGCTCCCATCTTCAAGAAACGTCATATAAATGTCGTCGCGGCCTAAAAATTTCTCTCCAGTTGTGGAGTTAACAAATGTCAGGACATTAATCCCATGACCTATCTCATGCAAAATGGTGTCGAAAAAGGATATTTTATTATCAGGCGCGGGGGCGTTGATCCCATACCACCATTTGGTGCCCGTGAGGCAATTCGGGTCATCATCCACATCGCTGTTAAATGTGGCTCCAATGTCGTCTTTATCGGGGTCAAGATCTGATCCCGCCAAGCTGTTGGCGAGAGAAACCGAATACCAGGTATTCGCCACTGGAGCATTGGTAAAGTCGGCGAAGGCAGTTAGAGGCCCGGCAGATCCTAGAATACCGCTTGAAGATGAGCAGAGTTGCGGGTCCATGTTCGCTTGTACGCGGATAGGCACTGCACTATCGAGAGCCGCTTCCCATACCTGAGCAGCCGCAGTAAAGGCGGCCAAACGTTGTGCCCCTAGAGTTATTGCCGGGTTGCCAGGCAGTGCAGAAACCGGTGTTGGATCATTGAATCCTTCGTTTGGTCCATCATTATTCACGACGATGATCTGCGACGCAGCTGTTGCGGTCGAAACGACAAAGAAGCTGAGTATCACCGCACACACTGCGGTAGATAAAACGTTCTTCACATTACGATGGTTTAACATATTCTTCCTCCATGATGGCGTGCGCCTTGAGGGCACCGATTATTTGTTGGTTGGGGTATGGTGATTGTCTTGCACTGTGGCCATCTCATGAGTGATCGCTATTGTCTGATCAGGATTGACCGTTGCCAATACTGGGCTTCTGAAGTGACCTTTTAAATCCACCTTGACGGCTCCGGTTGCAAGCTTTTTTTCCACAAGGGCTGAGACATCATGATCGGTGGCCATCACCGCACGTAAACTCGACATGAATTTTTGCACATCGGCTTTCAGTGATTGCCGTTCCATGACCTTAGCGGCTTTTTCTCCTGATACCAGTTGTCCTGTATCCGGATCGATAGTTGCCATGCGACCGCCCTCAATAATTGGCGATACCTTTTGCATCGTGTTTTGTTCAGCTGAGACATTAAATGCTACGCACATGCTGAGGATGCACAGGCTTCCCAACAGGCAGTGCTTTTGGGTAACGACATTCTTCATAATGGAACCTCCCTCCAGGTGGTAATTTTTTTAGAGCTGATGGAATTCTATAGGAAGAATGTTTGTGCAAGGGTTATGCTAGGAAATGGATATGAGGGAATTGAGTTCCAAAAAGGAATAGCAGAAATGATGGAAAATGGATATTGAATCCTTCTCCTTCCATCCACTCAATCGTTTCTTTGACACTTTCGCAGGATGATATCTTTGGTTTTATGGGACTGTTGAATATCTCTATCCCATGACACATACATGCCCCTGGAAAGATCGATATCAGCAGCCGACGGGAATGGTCAAAAAAGTCCGTCCGCAAGGCCGCAGCCCTTTTGGCACGCGGAGCGTACGCCCAGTACGTGAGCACGGCAAAAGGGCGAGAACGCCGCTGGCGGCTTTTTTCAGCATACCCTTTATGCCTAAAACTTGTCTGGTTTAACCTTTGCTGTTTGCCCTCAGACTTATGATCCTCAACTGCTTGGTTCTTGGGTTAACACAGTCTGTTTTTTAGAATATTTCTATTCCCTTATCTAAGCCTCACAGATTTTTCAAAATTTCCAACCTTTATTATCGAAAATGTTATCCGAACAGACACACTTTGTATCTTTATAGATACAAGCAATGTAGATGAATATTGAAATTGGCGCCCAAGCTAAGGCGTCGGAGGCGAATGAGATGGAGCTCATGGATGCGGGACGAGCAGGGCCAGGCGTTGCATAAACTCGAGCGGAGTCATCACGAAATGGGTGGTCCCGTCGCGGTATGGCGTTTAGAGTTGGAGGACGCCGGGTGTGGCTCAATCGTTTGTGGCCAAGGGCGGGGCGTGTGATGTAACGACACAGGCATTCGAGGGTTTGCGCCGATGCGGTAGGTGCCGGCCGCCGAGTGCAGGGGCGCCAGGGCCGAATGGGATCAAGTCCTTGAGTCTTTCAAAATGGCGAACAATGATAGTATGCCCATAATCCTAGCTCTCTTCTGGGCTCTTCCTATAAAATTTGCCGATATATTTTTCAACCTCTCCACAAATGGTTTTTGAGATCGGATTGAATCAATACATAATCCGGGGCCACACAGGTTTGTCCAGTATTAAAGAATTTTCCCCATGCCACTCGCTTAGCTGCCAGGTCAATATCCACATCGCCCAATATTAAGCAGGGATTTTTACCTCCTAACTCGAGAGTCACTGGCGTGAAATGGACTGCCGCCCTCTCCATCACAATTCGTCTCACTGTTCCATTGCTAGTGTAGAATATATGATCGAACTTTTCCCCTAGTAGCCGAGTGGTTACTTGAACCGCTCCCTCAATCACTGCAATTTCACGAGGGTTAACGCTTTCGCCAAGAATCTTGGCAACAATCGTAGACGTTTAAGCGGCAATTTCAGAGGGCTTTAAGACAGCGGTACTTCCAGCGGCAATCGCTCCCACTAAGGGAGAAAGCAATAATTGGAAAGGATAATTCCAGGGATTGATAATCAACACTATTCCCAGCGGCTCGGGCATAATATATCCCTTGCAGGGGAAATGCATCAAAGGCGTGGGGACTCGTTTGGGTTTCATCCATTTTTTCCATTTCTTAATACTATGATCGATCTCTTGCACCACAAAGCCGGTTTCTCCCAAAAAACATTCGTATTCCGATTTCCCCAATTCCACTTCAAGAGTATGGTGAATATTCCTTTCATGCTTTTGAATCAAAGATTTTATTTTGAGCAAAGTTGTCACCCGCGGTTGGTGCACTCTCGTTGCGCCACTGTTAAATTACTGTCTTTTCTCGGCAATAATTTTGCGAATACTGTCTTTTCCCATAAAAGAAATTATAGGCCATGATAGCAAAAAATCCCACTACGAACCATGAGCTGTGAATAGGAAACAAAGAGGCTTTTGGGATGAGCAGCAAAGCATCAAAGAAATCACCAGGGGCTAATCGTCCAATCAGTGGTCTCAAAAAGAGCAGAGGGCTCTTGCGAGAATGGTCTTACTTGCTCTCTCGGGTTAAGGCGGATACCGAGAATTGCGACGAATTTCAGGAAGAACAAATCTTTTCAGAATTCATGGAGTGGAATGATGGAAGCTCTCTATCCAGATTGATCGACTGCGCCTCGCTGCCCCAGATGTCCAAGCAATTCTGAAACCATGGGAAGCAAGAAGGGAATCACACCCAAAATCGCATTGAAGGAGTTCTTTAATTCCTCTTGTGTTCCGAATAGGAAAAGAACCACACCGGCCAAGACTAAAAGGAGGGGGCGTTTCAAGGAGTTCCATGCGCTGGGAACCTGTTCTTTTTCCAATGTATCCAGTTGGGCCTTAAAACCTGCTGACAAAATAAAGAGTCGGAAACTGTTATTCATCAGCCGAAGATTGGGTCTTAATTGAATGAGGCCTTTTAAGAATAACCGAGGAAATTCGGGGTGGAAGGCATGGAGAAGTCCGTCTTTGGCGAGGTGGTATAGGGCCATTTGTTCCTGTAGCGAACAGGATTCCCAAATAGCTTGGTAATACGGCTTGGCCAAACCCAGCCACTGCGGAACGATATCCGCTTCCACCCATCCTTCTAATCCCCTGTTTTTCCCGAGCACCCATTCTCCAAGACGGGACAAGTATTCATCTTCCCCTGCTTCTTCCTGAAAATGGCGTACTTTGGACGCCGTTCCCGTTTTGGCCGCATCGAGTGCCGCGCTCGGATGTTTCCGGTAATAACACAAGGCAAATCCCCGCAACAAACTGGCCCAGTCAAGAGGAGGGCCCGTTTCGATAGGGGTTGGTGAGGGTTCACTATTGGGTGGTGATCGGAGTAGACCATCGCTTAAGGGGTTCAGGGTGGAAAGAATGTGGATGGTTTTATGTTCAGAGAGCAATCGTTCGATTATATGCCACTTTTTCTGGTCATAGGGAGGAGACCCGAACGCATGTTCAAAGTGGTCAACAACAATGATGGGTTTCTTGCTGCCTAATGCGCGGCCTTCCTCGACCCTCCATAGTTCCGGAGTGCCGATATTTCGCATGTCAATAATTTCACACATCCCTTGATTTTCTTTCTTTTTGGGCAAGGACGATTTTCCAGATCCAGGAGGACCCAAGATGAGCAAGTTTCGTCGGTCTTCAGGGTCAAAGGCGTGTGCCTCAAGGCGAAGCATGGCTGAATGAGAACCAGGGAAAGGAATGGCAAATACGCGTACGACAATCGCTCGAATCATGACCCATACCATGACAAGAGCGATCATCACACCGAATATCCACACCGGTCGGGGTGAGGGTGACACATCTTTGAAGAAGAGATTTTCGGTCCCAGGCCATTCAGGAAGAGGGGAGCTGAGACTTACTCTGACGGAGGACGTGGTCTCTTTTGTTGTTTCCGAAATGATGATTGGGAGATTGCTGAGTATCAATTTAACACCCTCATTCGGGGAATTACTCAGCCTCCACAAAAGACTCGGGTCCACCCTCGATTCTGGGGATATGGCCCAACTTTCCAACAACGGTGTAAGGTGTAAGGCATTCGATAGAACACCTCGGTGGAACCACTCGAAAAGAGGCTCATTCTGGCCACCGATGGGGATGTAGGAGTTTTCAACAGTTGGAGCATGAACAGTCGGCAAAAAACAAATTTTGGTAGGATAGACAATATTGGGATACATCACGCCGACACCAAAATGGGCCGAGTTATCGTTCATATCGATGCTCCACCCGGAATATTTTTTGGGAATACAAGGGTCGCCCTCTTTCAGCCATTGTTTAAACATTGGACTGGATTTAATCCCGGTCCTTTCACTCGGCTTCTTGATGGTCGAGGACAATCGAATACGTAAGGGGCTGACTTGCTCTAAATTCCGTTCCACATGTAAGAGTCCACGTTGCACCCAGTGAATAGCCTCCTCCTTCTGTGCGACTCCAAATATCACTCCGGCAGGGAATGCCGCAAATACCAACAACCAGGACATCCCCAAAAGGGCGTACCAGATAAAAGCCTCTGGATAGTCTTGCAGGGATAGCCGATTGGAGATGGGCTTACCAAATCGTCGGAACCATGAAATGGCCAGAAGCCACGAAAGGCCGGCCAGAGGAATCAAACATGCAATCCAAAGAGCTTGGGTTGGTGTTGAATCGAATTGACCGGGACCCCGACAATACATGAGCCATCCCACAAGAATCAGTCCAAGGTTCACAACCAGGGAGACTTGATACCACCTGCGATTGTCCGGATGGGGCCATAACCAATCAAAGGGTGAAGAACTGAAACCTCTCGCACGTAGGTGAAGTCCGTTCACCATCCATAGTCCTAGACCACCAGCAATCAGGATCGAGAGTAAATACACGGTAAACAAGCTCCCGCCAAACAGCAGCAGGCCAAAATTGATTCCTCGGATATCTTCCTTCTCTCGAAACACAATCAAGGTCCAAGGGAGATCTTCCACTGGTCGAACAAAAAATTGATGGCCTTTCCCCCAATAGTCTCCTTCCACAAACCCCGCCGATCCGGCATGGACTAAAGCCCGAATAGGGGCATTCATCTCGGTTTCTTGAAAGAAGTGTTCCCGAAGACTTCGAACAGGATTGGAATGAAACAAGACCTGGCCATCTTGATTGTTGATGACCGCAAAGCCCCCTCCCGGAGGAACGGAGTGTGGGCTCATCAACGAGATCAATCTTTGTTCGATGGCCGCGACCCAGGGCTTATCTCCCTTTTTTATGGAAAGAGGCATCGACACGACCACACTTTTTTCTGCAGTATCCAGGGAAATGATTGGGTCGATGTAAAACGCCCAATCTTGGCCATCGAAATGTTTGGTGAATAGTGACTTGTCGGAATCCAATACATGACGTATATATAGCCGATGGTTGAGATCTAGAGTCCCCTTAAAATAGGGCTCCCCACCTTGGGTCCAATTCACCCGAAACTGCCCATCCTGATCTACCCAAAATGCCACCAAAAAATGATCATAATGGCACACATCATCCTTCCCCTTTGCTTTTGATGGCACAGAACAAGGAACGTTGGGTCTGGAAACCCAGTTATTATCGGTGGGAAGAGATGATTCCGGCTTCTCAATTATTTTGAGATCAGATTCAAGTTCACCAGTACGACCATACCCTTCCAATTGTTTTAAAATGTCATTCAATTCTGTTTGAAATCCATCATGTATCTGATCCGCTGCAGTTTTCAGAGATTAAGAGCATCTTTGGTTCTCGAGTAGGCCAACCAATCAAGAAAGCCAAATGTCAGCACCCCCACTCCAACGATAGCGGCCATACCAATGGAAATGACGTTGAATCCAGTGAGTCTCTCCCGAGGGTCCATCAAAATCAGGCGAGCTAACGGTAGGCTCAAGATAAGAGAAAGAAGGGCAAAGACCAACATGATAAGAAAGGTCAGAGGAATGCCCATGTACTGTTGTTTATAGGTGGAGAGAGGAATGAGGCCACATAGAATCCATTTTTTACTTAGAATCAATTTTTTATCTGGATTTTGCGGATTGTTCGTCTGCTCATCTTTGTTCAGGAATTCTCCGGGAATTTCCACAGGTTGGGTAAAAATTTTGAAAGGGGTTCCACCAAGCAAAATGGTGGCTTGAACAGGATTGGAATCCTGGCCATTGCTTCCGAACAACAAGGCTTTTTCCGTAGATTGGGTTGTTGAGGAATCATCGGAGAAAAAACTGAAAAATCCCCCAGTCTCCGGGACTACTTGGATTTCTTTCAAGGTTGCGACCAGCACCCCGGAACGGTCCTTTTGAAATTTTACTTCTCGATCCTGATTCACGAGCAGGACATCAGAAAAGACCTCGCTGGTCATCATTTCTGGAAACACAAGAGGAAGAGTGAGGGCAATTATTTCTCCATTTTTCTTTTGTGGTTGAGTGTTATCTTTCTGCTGGTGGGTAGTAGCTTCATTGGGCTCCTTTCCTTTCTGAGCGGGGTCTTTTCGTCCAGGGGTTTTAGCTGTTTTTGTAGTTTCCTGGTGGGATGGGTCATCCTTGTTAGCCTTTTCCCTATTTTTTTCCGTAGTGAACGGAAATATGACCTCCTGGGGATTTTTAAGCGATTCATTTTTTATAATCCTCACCTCTGGTAGATCATTAAACAATGATTCCGATTCAATGTTTATCTCATGGCTGTCCATGGTTATGTCAGAGCTGTCGACGGAACCAAAATACCTGCCAGATTCCTCATCTTCCGTGAAGCGTCCTTTTTGGCCTTTTTGAGTATTTAAGGCCACCGCATAACTAACCAATCTGGTGGTCAGGTATCCGCTCCACGTGGCCAGCACACGAAAGTTTCGTTCCGTTAAATAGGCCTGACGATCGGTGATGTACCCGTAATAGAGACTGCCGCACGCACCGAGGAAGATCAGGATGATGAACCCTATCGCCCCGCCTCCCTGAAGCCTCTTACCTAAGAATCCTTTAAATTCCCTGGATTGAAACGATGGCGCAGTCATGATTCCTCAAGTGAATTTTGGCTATCAGCCTACTCATGCATCGTTAGAACAACTAAGACCAGTCCCATTGATTGTGCAGGGTACACCGGTGGGAATAATCAGACAAGAGGCTGTAATGGTCGTTGGAAAGCAGGGAACATGCCAAGGCTGTTCGTTTGGAGGAAAAATTTTGGAACTCTTGTTGTAGCGGGCCCTTGCACAGAAAATGAGAGTCACATGGAGCTCTCCAAGATGATTTTTCCCGGAAGGCTTTCATGTTTTTTGGCCCCTATTCTCTGCGCAACAAACTTAAATTCGTAGGCATGTACAGATAGACTCAGTATCCAATTGGATAGCTTATGTATCCAAATGGATATCTGAACAGCGAGATTTGCTTGGGATTAGGATTAGATTAGGTAACAAAACCCTATGTTTTTCAATAAAAACACAATGGAATACTAAGCCTTCCCTTAGAGGAGACGAATGGAATCACTTTTGCTTT
>QIDY01000354.1 GCA_003228495.1 Nitrospirota bacterium | reverse complement strand
GATAATTTCTGTTCCGATGCCTTTGTCGGTGAAAATTTCGAGCAGAATGGCATGGGGCACACGTCCATCAATAATGTGAGCTTTTTGCACACCTCCTTGAAGAGCAGTAAGGCAGGCGTGAACTTTGGGCAACATGCCTTCGCCAATGACTTTCTTTTTGACCATCTGCTCCATGTTTTTCCGCGAAAGCGTTGAGACATGATGTTTGCTGGCATTGCGAATGCCTTTCACATCACTCAACATAAGCAGTTTCTCGGCCTGCATCGCGGCGGCCAAACTTCCGGCCACCAGATCGGCATTGATGTTATGGGTTTTCCCTTTTACATCCACCCCTATGGGGGCAATGACGGGAATTAAATTCGCATTTTGCAGGGTGAGCAATAATTCACAATTCACGTGATTGATTTCGCCCACCAACCCGTAGTTTTCCAATTGCAGGGTGTCGGTTGATCCGCTGTAGCGATGCAATAAACTCTTGGGATTAAACGGTTTCGTGGTGAACAGTTGGCCGTCTTTCCCCGTGAGTCCCACAGCTTTTCCGCCATGCTGATTGAGGAGCGCCACAATTTCTTTATTGATCTTTCCACCTAACACCATTTCCACTACCTCCATGGTGGGCTCGTCGGTGACTCGAACGCCATGAAGAAACTTGGCTTTTATGCCAAGCGTTTCCAGCATCTTGTTAATTTGGGGTCCACCGCCATGGACGATAATGGGATTGAGCCCTACATATTTTAATAACACCACATCCTCGGCGAACCCTTCTTTGAGTTCGTCGTCAATCATGGCATGGCCGCCATATTTAATGACGATGGTCTTCCCTGCAAAATTGCGAATATAGGGAAGGGCTTCGATGAGGATGTCGGCTTTTTTGATGAGTTTGTCCATGGGTCGTGTCGATGATGTGTTGTTATAAGATGAACCGGCTGAGATCTTGATCTTTCACGATGTTTTGCAAATGGTCTTTTACGTATTGAGCATTGATCGTAACTTTTTTCTCAGGGAGATCTTGGGCTTCAAATGACACCTCTTCCAACAAGCGCTCCACAATCGTGAAGAGTCGCCGGGCACCGATATTTTCCGTGCGGTCATTCACCTCCACGGCAGTGGCTGCAATTTCTTCGATTCCATCCTGCGTGAAATCCAGCGAGATGCCTTCCGTTCCAAGAAGTGCATAATACTGTTTGATTAATGCATTTTTGGGTTCCGTAAGGATACGGATTAAATCATCTTTGGTGAGGGGTTCCAGTTCGACGCGAATGGGAAACCGACCTTGTAATTCCGGTATCAGGTCTGAAGGTTTGGCTACGTGAAAGGCGCCGGCGGCAATAAATAAAATATGATCGGTTTTGACGAGCCCATGTTTCGTATTGACCGTGCAGCCTTCCACAATCGGCAACAGATCGCGTTGGACGCCTTCCCGGGAAATGTCCGGGCCCTGGTGTTTTTCTTTTCCGGCAATTTTATCAATTTCGTCCAGAAACACGATGCCGGATTGTTCGGTGCGCGAGATGGCTTCTTTGGTTACTTCTTCCATGTCGATGAGTTTTTGCGCTTCTTCATGCGCCAAAAATTTTAACGCTTCGGAAACCTTCATGCGTCGGTCTTTTTTTCTTCCCGGCATCATACCTCCAAGCATTTCTCGGATGTTGTGTTCCATGTCTTCCATGCCACCGATATTGGAGATGATGCCAACCGGCAATCCTCCTCGTTCTTTGACCTCCACTTCGACCATTCGTTCGTCGAGTTTACCTTTTTGTAATTGTGTGCGGAGCTTTGCACGTGTGGATTCTTGTTGATCCGGCTTTTTATTCGAGGGGGTGTCGGGACCCTCGTCCTCCTCGCCGGATTTACTCGTTGAAGTCGTTGGAGAGCGGGGGAGAAGAATATCGAGCACGCGTTCTTCGGCCATTTCTTCAGCTTTGTGTTGGACCGTTTCTAAATAGACTGTTTTCACCTGATTGATGGAAATATCCGTCAGATCTCGGATCAGCGATTCCACGTCTCGACCAACGTAGCCCACTTCCGTAAATTTTGAGGCCTCTATTTTGATGAAAGGGGCATCAGCCAGTTTAGAAACTCGACGAGAAATTTCCGTTTTCCCCACCCCTGTGGGGCCGATCATGATGATATTTTTAGGGACAATTTCCTCGCGGAGTTCGGGGCTGAGTTGTTGGCGACGCCACCGACTGCGTAGTGCGATCGCGACCATCCGTTTGGCATCTTTTTGGCCAATGACGTAACGGTCGAGTTCTTCCACGATTTGGCGTGGTGTGAGGGAATCGAGTTTTGGGCTTGAAGGGGATGATTGTTGTTCCATACGTTATGTCGATAACTCCTCGATGACGATGTGATGGTTGGTATAAATATCGATACTCCCGGCGACTTGCATGCTTTGCTCGACGATGGACTTTGGCTCAAGGGACGTCTGAGCCAGAAGGGCTCGCGCAGCGGCCAATGCGTATGGTCCTCCTGAGCCAATGGCTAAAATGCCATCTTCAGGTTCGATGACATCACCTGTGCCGGAAATGATAAAGGAATGCTCATGGTTTGCTACGGCGAGCAACGCTTCTAGTCGTCGCAGCATGCGGTCGGTTCGCCAGTCTTTGGCCAGTTCGACGGCCGCTCGGGTTAATTTACCTCGATATTCTTCTAGCTTGGCCTCAAATTTTTCAAACAGGGTAAAAGCATCCGCCGTGGCTCCGGCAAATCCCGTGAGGACTTGATTCTGATACATTTTGCGAACTTTCAACGCATTGCTTTTCATAATAGTGGTGCCGACGGTCACCTGGCCGTCGCAGCCCATGGCCACGATGGGTCCCTTTCGCACGCAAAGAATTGTGGTGGAACGAATGATCATGGTTTCAGGCTATCTCCTTCCGATGAGGCGGTGAGGGAAGAGCCTGATCGAGGGTGGGCTCGATCATATACCGCCATTAGTTGATCGGTTGCAACATGCGTATATTTTTGTGTGGTGACTAAAGAAGCATGCCCTAATAATTCTTGAATGGCTCGTAAGTCGGCGCCTTCATCCAATAAATGGGTTGCAAAAGAATGGCGCAGCGTGTGCGGAGTCACGGACTTTGGAAATCGGTTCCTCGTTCGTTGTTTAATTATACGTTCGATACTCCGGGTTGTTAAGCGTCCTCCTCGCACATTGAGAAAGAGCGGATGTGAAGCTGAACGAGGCGGAAGTATATGGCTGTTCGTCTCACGTTTCGGTTTGGCATTGGGAGGCATTTGGTTCTGATAGTCGAATATGGCATCTGCGGCAACTTTTCCGATTGGAACACTGCGTTCTTTTTTCCCCTTTCCGCGCAATCGAATGAATTGAGCTTCAAGATCGACATGGTCCACATTCAATCCGACTAATTCCGACACGCGTGCTCCACTTGAATAGAGGGTTTCCAAGATGGCCTGATTTCTGGCCTCGGTCCATGTTTGAGTGGACGGTGAATCTAGCAGTATGGTGGCTTCGTCTTTGGTCAACACCGTAGGCAGGCGTGTTCCGAGTCGGGGAGAACGAATGGCTATAGCTGGGTTGTGACGGATGCGTCCCTCTTCAAGCAAAAATCGGAAAAAACTTTTGAGACAGGCCAATTTGCGGGCAAGAGACGTTTTTTTTAACCCTCGATCGCTCAAATGTTTCAAGTAAGATCGGATATGCAGCGCATTAATCGCATCTGGTTTCGGGTCTGTATCCGTCTGAAAAAACTGTTCTTGAATGTGAGCAAAGAACTGGTGTAAATCGGACTGGTAGTTTCGGTGGGTTTCACGAGACACCCCACGTTCCAATTGCAGGTATAGTATAAAGGCTCGGATTGCGTCATTCATATTGAAAGCCCGGATTGCGCTATCCATGATTGGAACTCGGATAGGGCTCGTTCTTGAATAGCTTGCCGTTTTTTTTGCTTGTCTCGAATAGGTGTATCGAGGGGAGGGAATAGGCCAAAATTGGTGTTGATGGGTTGAAAATATTTTGGTTCGCAGGTTGTAATATATTGGAGAAGCGCGCCATGTGCAGTGGTAGCTGGAGGTGTCAACGCCTGGCGCTCCGATAGCAGGCGGGCGGCATTCAGTCCAGCCAACCCTCCACTGGCCGCTGCCTCCACATAACCTTCAACGCCGACCAATTGCCCGGCAAAAAAAATGTTCGAGTGTTTCTTTAATTGCAAAGTGTCTTTCAAGAGTACCGGCACATTAATGAAGGTGTTACGATGGATGCTTCCGCAGCGAAGGAACTCAGCTTGTTCTAACCCGGGAATCATGCGAAATACTCTTCGTTGCTCAGAATAGGTGAGTTTGGTTTGGAAGCCCACCAGGTTATAACAGGATCCGTGATGATTTTCTGCTCGCAGTTGTAATACGGCGTAGGGTCGTGTTCCGGTTTTGGGATCAATGAGTCCGACAGGTTTCAACGGCCCGAAGGCCAACGTTTGTCGGCCACGGTCGGCCATTACCTCAATGGGTAAACACCCTTCAAAATAGGGAATGTTTTCAAATGACTTGGGTTGGACGCGGTCGGCTTGGATAAGGGCGTCATAGAATTGGTTATAGGTTTCCTTGTCCATGGGACAATTGAGATAATCTGCCGTGCCTTTATCGTAACGCGAAGCTCGAAAGATTCGGTTCATGTTGAGTGAATCGGTATCTACAATCGGGGAAATGGCATCGAAGAAATACAGATTTTTTGATCGTGTGAGCTGGATAATGGTTTCAGACAATTTGGGTGAAGTTAACGGTCCTGTGGCGATGATGCACATGGCATCTTCCGGAATATCTTGAATTTCCTCGCGAAGAATTCGCACATTGGGGTGTTCAGTCAGGGTCTGCGTGATCTTTTGAGCAAATTGTTCTCGATCAACCGCTAGCGCAGTTCCTGCCGGAATTGCCACGTCATCGGCGACTTTGATGATCAAAGAGCCAAGCTGCCGCATTTCTTGTTTGAGAATACCAGGCGCGCTGAGGGGGTCATTCGACCCTAATGAATTGGAACATACTATTTCAGCGAGTTGTTCGGTCTTATGGGCTGCGGTTTCTGTTTTGGGCCGCATTTCATAGAGCGTGACTTTGGCTCCATGCTTGGCCGCCTGCCAAGCGGCTTCAGAGCCGGCCAGTCCGCCTCCGATGATGACGAGGTCTTGTCTCATGATTTATACAGGATGCAGCGGTTCAGGATGCAAACGAACTACCCTATTGGCATCGATTCTAAGAATCGCGAAAAAAAGGTGTCAACTTTCACATGAGATACATAAGCCCGTCAAGGCTTGAATCACTCGCTGATGACAATCCTTAGTACACCCCACCACACCATGCAGATTACGAAATTCACTGGTACCATATTGAATAGGGTTTCCATGAACGTCGGTAAAGCAGCCTCCGGCGCCTCGCAAAATGGCTTCAGGAGCACAGGCGTCCCAGGCTTTCGTGTAAGGTCCAGGTTCGATATACAGATCCGCGCCGCCTTGAGCAATGAAACCTATTTTTAACCCCACGCTTCCCATAGGATGTTCTTCTTGAATGTTGAGGGTTTGTTTGATGGTCGAAAGATGAGGAGAGCGATGGGAACGGGATGCAACTATAGACAACGCGGAGGAACATTTGGCTTGTGCTGCCCTTAAGGGATGGCGGACACCATGCTGTTCCATCCAGGCCTCCTGGTCGGTGATACCGGCTAATAGTTGGTCGCCAGTGGGCCAATATACGATTCCCAACTGAGTGCGGGCATTGAGTGTCAAGCCAATCATGATGGAAAACTCACCGTTGCGAGAGATAAACTCTTTGGTTCCATCTAAGGGATCCACATACCAAATTCGGTCGGTTTTATGTGAGTGTAATGGTTGTGGGCTCTCCTCTGCTATGATCTCATCATGTGGGAAACTGGCGGTCAAACCTTCGACAATGATGGCATTGGCTTCTTGGTCCGCTTCAGTCACCGGATCATTGGTACCTTTATACGATATGGCAAAATCTTGTTCGTAGATCGTCATGATGCGACGGCCTGCCTGCCTGGCCAGGTGTGAAGCGATTTCTATTTCATGAGACCAATCTGACATACTGCTCTTTATGAAGGAGGGTTTCCCAATTGAAGGTCGATAAGAGAGTAAATAGGAAGAATCATCATCGTTCAGACAAAAATTTCATTGAGGGCGGGCAGGGGTAATGTTTCGTATTGCCATATTTGTTTTGTTGTTAATTATTATTCTGGTGGCGATGTATTTCCCAAAATTTCGTCGAACTCTTGGCGTGACGCTTGTGTTATTGATGGGGGCAATCGGAGTCATTATTTGGCAGGATACACTAGAGCGAGAGTTGGAATTTGAGCGGATTCCCCTAAAACAGGCTCAACTTTCACAAATGCACGTTCGGCCAGGCTTGAACGCTCGATTGTTTGTGGTGGGCGGCCGTATTCAGAATGTTGCTCAGCACTATACCATATTTTCGATGATGCTTCAGGCCACGATAAAGGATTGTGAAGGTGAAGCCTGTAAAATTGTTGGACAAGAGAAGATCATGGTTCCAATGGAAGTCCCACCCGATCAATCCAGAGATTTTTCGGTAACTATTCCATTTTCCGGAGTTCCAAAAGTAAAAGGGGAAGCAATTTGGGAATATGAAATCTTACTGGTAAGAGCTCGGTAACCCAAGCCTGATGATAGAATTGACAATATTTATTGAGGCTTCTTATACTTTCAGTGGCTCCTGGGTTCCCTCCATGATTTGTAGGGCCAAAGACTCATCAATTTCTTCCCGAAAAGTCCAAGATTCTGAGAAGGTGGGTCTTTTTCAGCATTGAGAATTGCCCCTGATCTCATTACCATAGACTGATCGAATTCAACGAAGGGCTTTTTTTGTGTTAATTCCTGAAGAGAATGGAGATCTTTCGTACGATGACCACCTCCTATAAAGTGATGCCCGGCCCCGAGCATTTTTTGCCTCCCTCAGCGTCGTCTATGGGTGTCCGGTTGCCAGATCCTGGGCAAGCGCATATTCATGGTACAATTGTTCCAGAAGAAGAGGCCATGGAACAGGCTGCCCGGCAGTTTCTTTCGGCCAAGGTCCCGACCATTTTCCCTGGTCCCCTGGTTTTGTGGGCCTGGAATGAGAAGGCGGCAAAAAAAGCCAAAGCCATTCGGCATCTTTACGAAACGATCAAAGAATGCGTGGATTCAAAAATACAACAAGCCATGCTCATTCCCATGCCTGACTATCGTCCCAAGTACCCCAAAATCAATCCAGAAGTTGAAATTAACCCCAATCATCCAAATTTAACTATTTGGCATAATAAGATTGACGCGTGTATGTTTGTTGGTGTCCATTGTCATCAGGCTAATCTTTCCCTTAAAATCATTCGAGGTGGGACGAGCTGTTACACGGTGGCCATGTGCGCACAAGCGGGCCACGAGGATGCCATGCTTTCGTTTCGGGATGCCACAGCCGAAAAGATAGATAGGCTGGCTGATTGGGTCAAGAAGTTAAAAGGATCGGTGCCTCCGCCTGATTAAGATTCAAATTTTGATAAGATATATGATACAACATTGCCATAATGCTAATATCGTGGTGCGATTTGGAAACTCTCTTGAAATTTATGGATAGAAAACCGCTTTTCACCTGAAGCATTTAAAAGGAGGTCTTGACATGGCCACTCAAGCTTCGTTTATAGGACAAAAGAATAAAAAAGATCAGGTTTACACGGACCCCTGGAAAATGATGCATGAGGCGCCCAGAACGCCGTCATTTTTTACCGGCAGTGAAATCATTAAAGAGGCCGTACGTCGAGCTTCCTGTGATCTGATGATCGCGTATCCCATTACGCCTCAAAGTGAAGCTGCTGCGTTGTGCGGGGAACTCTTTGCCGAAGGTTACATAGGCGATTACTTCCGAGGCGAGAGTGAATTTGCCGTCATGTCTCAATGTGCAGGAGCTGCGTTTGGTGGAGCCAGGGTATTTACCACTACGGCGGGCCCCGGGACGATGCGGGCCATGGAAAATTTCCCGATGTGGGCTGGAGCCCGGTTGCCCATTCAGATGATTGTGACCTGCCGAGGCATTAACTCGCCCCTCTCAATTCAGCCGGATACTTTAGAAATATCCTATTTGATGCAAACGGGTATGTTGGTATGGCATGCGGAAACGGCCCAAGATTTTTATGACTGGATCCTTATGGGATACATGGTATCGGAAGAGCCTGATGTCCATTTGCCATTAGCCTTATGCTGCGATGGATTTTTTGTAACTCATACGAAAGATATGGTTGATCTGACTCCCGTCGATATGTGCCTGCCACCATATGACCCCTATCGGTCGCCGGTTCCCTGTATGGATATGGAATGCCCTCCGGTTCGCATGATGCGGGATCCTTTTGTGATGAAAAGTAACTATATTAGTTATGCCACCCATGCAAGCTGGCAGCAAGAAGTGTGGGCGGCTGTTGAGCGGTCGCGGAAGCACACCATCCGCTGGATGAATGGGTTGATTGACACTGAAAATGCCGATGCGGATGTTCTTGTCGTGGCTTCCGGCACAGCGGTTTCTCAAAGTCGTGAAGCCATTGCCATGCTTGAAGATGAAGGCATCCGTGTTGGATTGGTGAAAATCAAAACGTTACGTCCATGGCCCGGCGAAGAAATTCGGGAAGCGACCAAGCATGCGAAGCATATTGTAATTCCAGAGTTCAATGTGGCAGGGTGGTTAGCTCGTGAAGTGAGGGCGACTGTTCCGAATAATGAACGGGTCCATGCGGGTCCCCATGTATGTGGTGGAATGACGATGCCGCCTGAGATTATTACTAGCGAGATCAAAGACTTGCTTGGAATGAAAACGGAAACCTTGGCAGCTCGCGGATAGATAGTTGATGGGTTTTTACGCGGACCTGATACCTTCCGCCTAACCTTAGTAAGGAGATCGATTATGAGCAAAGAACGCATAAAAATAGCAGAAGAATTGTACGATATCATGCCGCCGGAATATCAAGATCTGGTCAAACGGGCCACGTATGGCAATGAGACGCGAGGCTGGAAAGACATTGGGACTGCAAAAGAACTTATTGAAGAACATTCTTTGTGTGCCGGTTGTCCGGAGTCGATGGCCTTTCGCTATATTTTAGCCTCCCTTCCCAACCCGGAAGATACGGTGATGGTGGGGTCAACAGGCTGTACGAGTTTGGTCTTTCCGCATGTGGCCGTTCATAACATTCATTCCTTGTTTGGCAACCAAAATGCCATTGCCTCAGGATTGAAGCGTGCGCTGAGTGTACGTTTCCCTGATCGAACCAAAGATGTGGTGGTATTGGCAGGAGATGGGGCGACTGTGGATATCGGATTGGATATGACCCTCCAGGCTTGGTTCCGTCAAGAGAAGTTTACAACCATTTGTTTTGATAATGAGCTGTATGCCAACACGGGCGGGCAAGAAAGCGGCCTCATGCAAAAAGGGTTTGTTGCGAAAATGGCGCCGGTTGGGAAGTCATTTGAAAAAGTGCGCCTGCCGGAAATCGCACGAGAGTCGGGCTGTCACTATGTCGTGCAATGTACCGTGAGTAAGCCGAATCTGGTTGAAAAAATCATTAAAAATGCGATTTATGTGGCTCGAGAAATCGGGCCAACGTACTTGCAAATCTATACTCCCTGTATTTTGGAAATTGGGAAAAATAGCATGGAAGGGTTGCAGGAAATGCGAGATTCTGAAAAGCCTACTGAACGATTTGCCTTTAAGGAATTCGTCAGCGAACCAGCTAAGGAATTGTTGGCGGAACGTGCAGCCAAAGAAAAAGAACGGAAAGCCGAAGCTAAAAAACAACTTGCTGGCCAAACGGCATAAGCGACAGAACGTATAAGAGGAGCGATATTATGATTTTACGTCGAATCAATATCCGAATGTCAGGATTGGGAGGCCAGGGTGCCGTGACGGCGGCACATGTCATGGCTATGGCTGCTTCCAAAGATGGGAAATTTTCCATTTCGAATCCATTTTTTGGAGCTGAAAAACGCATGGCGCCAGCGGAAAGCTATTGTCGAATAGGACTGAAAAAAATTTACGATCGTGGCGAACTTGTGTTTCCCGATGTGATTCAAGTGTTTCACCCTCAAGTCATTACGATGGGGAAGAGTTACACGATGCCATTTTATTCAGGTATTAAAGAAGGGGGGCTCGTGATTATTAATACCGATATGCCTCTCTTGTCAGATGAAGATACTCAACGACTCAAAGATCTGAATGTGTCGGTCTTTAATATTCCCGGGACCAATATTGCCATGGAAGTTGCTGGGACTGAGCTGGCAACGAATATGACGATGATTGGTTCGGTGGCCGGGATCACCAAGTGTGTAACCATGAACGGCTTGGACTTGGCCTTGCAGGAACGATTCGGGAAAAAATTCGTGGCATCGGGTGGCACGGCCACCCTGGACGAAGCCATTAAGAAAAAGTTTGCGAAGAAAGAAATGTTGTTAAAAAAGAATCTCGAGACGGTGGCCCGAGCGTATGAAATTGCCGGGGAATGGGCGGAGAAAAACCATTATGAGTTAATGGTCGGAGAAGCCGTTGCTGCGTAAGAGTAAGAACCTCAGCGAAGGAAAGAGATAGATGTATAATGTTGCGCTAGTGACAGAAGAAAAGTGTGTGGCGAAAAAAGGCTGCCGGCTCTGTATCATGTATTGTCCGGAGGCGAATACTCTTGATCTCGACACTGAGAAAATGATTGCGGAAGTCATCATTGAACGGTGCAAGGGGTGTGAATTGTGTAAAGTTGTGTGTGACGCAGCCAAACATGAAGCGATCGAAATGGTAGCAGTGAATTCAGATGGAACCTTAATGGATAAGGCTGGAGAAGCCGCGGAGTTGGGGCAAGCCTATTCAGGGTAACCTCTTTCATTTGAAAGGCCCTGCGATATTTCTCTTA
>QIDY01000214.1 GCA_003228495.1 Nitrospirota bacterium | reverse complement strand
GTCATGCGTCGCCAATCCTTGAGTGGCGACAAACCCGTGCGGCGTCATCCAAATGGCATCGGCCACCACAATCATGAGAAACCCTATCTTAATCATGGTGAAAGCAGAAACCGTGAAGTTTTTGAGACCCGGCACTTTTCCAAGAACCATTGGGACAAAGACAACAGCCCCTAAGAAAATTAGTGATTGCCATTCGGGTGGCGGGAACAAATACCAGGCGTACCCCATCACAGCCGGCATCACAAGCACAGCAAGAGCCACAAACCCGGACATGCGTATCTGCTCAACCCCTTCAATTCGCTTGAGACTCAACCAAATATAATAATTACTGGCCAGAAAGATGAGACCAATCATGGCTCCTTGCATTTCAAAGAACATCGACAATTGGTCCGCCATCATATAAGGACAAATCGACGCATCATAATCACAGAGTTCGTAGGCCAGGAGATATCCCATAAACGGAAGCAGCAACAAGGCTCCCACTCCAATCATATTCCCCACAAAACCCATCCAATCATAGTAAGATCGTTCTTCATCGGTTTTGGACCTCATATACATATAGGCCGCGATTAGACCTGCGATGAAGCCTCCAAAAGTAACATTTCCTACCAGCCTATGGAGATTCAGTGGCATCCAGCTAAAGTTAGCCATTTTATCCCAGAGAGTGGCCGTTTGAATAAATTCGACTAATGAGACGCCTTCTGCGGCTTTGGCGGGCGTATTCATAAAGGAAGTAGGCCCGTCAATCACAAACAGCGTGACCGTCCCCACAATATTCAAGAGAACCCCAAGGGCAATATGCCGCCCTTTCAAGGACCCTTTCATGGAATCCCAAGAATAGAAATAGGTGTAGAGAATAACGGTTTCCAGGATAAATAAGAGCGGATAAATCACCGCAAAGATAAGGAAAAAATGCTGAATCAACCAGGTTGTGAAGTCAGGATAGGTGCCAAGAAGCACAAAGAGAAACAACCCTCCGGTCAAGGCCGTCATACTATACAGAATGACGGTGACTTTAATGACTTCCTTGGCAAGACGATCATACTTCGGGTCGTTATTTTTGTGGCCCAGCCATTCGGCCACCACCGCAAATATTGGTGCACCCAATATAAAAGCGCCAAATAAAATATGCAGGTTGGCTACGACCCAGACGGCCGTGCGATTTCCCGTATAGGGGAAATCCACGGATGGGGCATCAGGAACTTGGGCATAGGCGACTGCTGCCCCACATACCATCAGACCAAAGATAATCCAAACGCTTCGATGTAAGGTTTTCAAGGGTGGCACCCCTCCTTTATCTTTCTTCCCGTCCGGGAGATTACTTGTAAACTATTTCATTGTGCCGATTCTGAAGACGCTTCAGCAGCTGGTGCTTCGGACGCCGGTGCTTCACCAGCTGGTGCCTCGGACCCTGGCGCTTCACCAGCTGGTGCCTCAGACGCTGCTGGCGCTTCGGCAACGGGTGCTGTACCAGCCGTTCCCTGAGGAACCCATTTAGTATACTTCACATCCCATTCCTGCCCCTTGAGGCCAAATGTGGATTCATAGGCAATGACTTTCCATATTTCATCCTCGGAAAGCTTGCTCTTCCATGGTTTCATTTTTGTTCCCTTCACACCTTCGTTTACTCGCCAAAACCATACCGCATCTGAATAGAGTTGCATTTGTTCCGTACGCCTGAAATCTCGAGCACCCGCCTTGACAGGCTTGCCGTTTTTCCCATGGCAACTGGCACAATTGACGTCAATATTTTGTATTCCCGTAAAGATGGCTTTCCCCTCTTCAAGAATTTCGGGGTTATTCCAATAGCCATCCGGCATATGCTTGTCGGCATATTCCGGCGGCGCGGGAGGAGGAGGCTGTGGGGGACCTTCGCCACCACCACAAGCTGATAATGAAATTCCCACAATAGCCAAGCTCACCACCATTAAACTCTTCACATTTCGGTATTCGTTCATTGTTCCCCCTCGCGTGCGTAATTTCTGATTTTTTCTTCCCAACTCGTTCTTATTTTCTTGCCGGATTCTGATATATTTGCTCACGCTTTTTTGACCAAGGCTGGAAGACCTTCATCGCCGCTCCCTTCTCATAACAGATACGCCTTCAACCATTAATTGGCGATAGACCTCACAGGGGCATACACGACGGTGGCCGGAATAACGATGAGAGAAAAAAGCATCGCGATAGCGATACTCAAGGATTGAGTGAAAAGTCTACTCCCCGTATGTTCCAGGTTTCGCACGCCTCCTCAGATACGCGAATTAACAGTCTCCGACAACCACCGCAACACTACCAAAATCCCCTCGCACATCCTGAGCCTTTCGGCCCTAAAAAAAGACCAGAACTTCTATCACAGACCAACGTCGAGCGTCAATCAATTCTTCGCTTGGGGCAAGACTTTGGCTCACCTGCGATTGCCCTTTATGGGACCAACAAGATGCCTGGTTATTTTCAGAAATTTTCAACAACGGTAATAAGAAAAAGAGGGGATTAAAAACAGCCCTAACGCGGCTAAGATTCTTGCCATTTTTTGGCCCAATCTTCCCAGGAACGACCAAATGCCGTATCTTCTCCACTGAATTCTACTTCAACAATATCCTGGTACTTTACTATAAAGGGTTCTGACTGATTAGCTAGAAAAAGCTTGATATAGGGGTGGGGAATTTTTTCTTGACGGTCAAAAACGTAACCAATGACCTGCTCGCCCGTTTTGAGATGGATTGTCACGTCACCTCTATAGTCACAGGCGCGGCCAATGGCCTCCTGTAGTGCTACCTCATTATCAGCCTTCAATCGATAGCCTTCCCAGGATGGTGGGTGACTGTCCGAAGGGATTGAGGTACTCATGACTGAAGTGTATTTCAGTGGATCTCTCGGGATGTCGTTGAGTGAGGGGTTTGGCTCATCAAACATGCAGTCTCTATACTGCGTTGGGGAAGAGGGTAGCTCTGACCGTTCCGAAAAACCCGCCCCAAGAGCCGAAGGTATCTTTGACCGCCGATGCTTCATAACCACAATGCACCATACAATCTCGGCATTGCTCATGCCGTCCAGTCCCATAGCGATCCCATTCCGTCTCTTCCATTAATTCTCGAAACGTGGAGACATACCCTTCCTGCAATAAATAACAGGGGCGCTGCCAGCCAAAAATATTGTAAGTGGGATTTCCCCATGGGGTACATTCATAATCCCGCTTGCCCATGAGAAACTCCAGAAACAAGGGTGACTGATTGAACTGCCAATGTCGTTTGCGCTGGGTGAGTAATTGGGAAAACAGCGACCGCGTTCGATCACGCTTCAGAAAGCTTTGCTGGTCAGGGGCTTTATCATAACTATAGCCTGGGGAAATCATCATGCCTTCAACCCCCAACTCCATCATTTCATCAAAGAATCGACGGACGCGAGCCGGTTCAGCATCGTTGAAAAGCGTCGTATTGGTCGTCACGCGGAACCCTTTCGCCAATGCCGTTTGAATCGCTTTGACTGCCACATCATAGACTCCGTCACGGCACACAGCATGGTCATGCTCTTCTTTGAGACCATCCATGTGAATACTGAACGTCAGATATTTTGAAGGGGTATAATCTTGGATTTTCCGCTCAAGCAAAATGGCATTGGTACACAAATAGACATATTTTTTTCTCCTCACAAGTCCTTCCACAATGGTTGGCATTTCCGGATGAATAAGCGGTTCTCCACCTGGAATGCTGACAATTGGCACCCCACATTCATCAGCCGCCGTCCAACATTGCTCCGGCGTCAGGCGTCGGTTCAGAATATGGTCTGGATATTGGATTTTTCCACAACCCGCACATTCCAAGTTGCATCGGAACAAGGGTTCCAGCATCAGCACTAATGGATAGCGCTTGACTCCTCGAAAATGTTGCGACAACGCATACCGGGACACCGTATACATTTGTGAAATAGGCATGGCCATAACTAAACCACCCTCAAATGCATGTCAGGGCTTCCTATTCGAATGCACAAAACTATTAGCCTTAGGATACTACGCTCACTTACACCGGTTTTGGATTTCATGGTTTTTCTTTCGATCTGACGGGAGCTATGATGGAGGCGCCGAGCGGGTTCGAACCGCTGAATCGCAGTTTTGCAGACTGCTCCCTTAGCCACTTGGGTACGGCGCCTCTGCCTCATTATAAAGAGTCGTTTTTCTTCTACACAACTAGAAATTAACCTAATTCTGAGGCCAAGGGAACACGGCAGCAATTACTTGCGAGGCAACACGGGAATTTCCCGTGAGGAAGACCCGTTGGAGGTTAAAGCTAATTCTTCTTGGAGAGTTGGTGCTAGCGGGCTGGGTGGGAGAACCGAACCCTTGGGACTTTCGGCACCTTGCTCATTGGCCATGGCTTCAACTTCTTCAATTAACGTGTCCATCAATTCTTCTGAAGGTACACGTTTATAAAGTTTCCCCTTTTTAAAGATGATTCCTACCCCTTGGCCGCCAGCAATACCGATATCCGCTTCCTTTCCTTCACCAATACCATTGACAACGCAACCTAATACCGAAACGGTGATGGGATTCTTAATATGCCCTAGCCGATGTTCTAATTCATTGGCCATTTTGACCACGTCAATCTCTACCCGGCCACAAGTGGGACATGCAATAACATTCACTCCACGATGACGGAGTTCCAGAGACTTCAAGATCTCAAAACCTACCTTGACTTCTTCTACCGGGTCCGCTGCTAATGAGACTCGCAAGGTATCACCGATGCCCTGAGACAACAACCAGCCCAATCCTACAGCAGACTTGACAGCACCCGTCGCGGCCGTCCCTGCCTCCGTGATACCAATGTGCAAGGGATAATTCGATTGCTGGGCAAAAAGCCAATAGGCATCAATCGCCATATGAACATCGGAAGCTTTCAAAGACACCTTCATGTTCGTAAAACCCACATCCTCCAACGCATGGACGGCATTTAAGGCCGATTCGGCCAGAGCTTCGGCCGTAGGATATCCATATTTATCTAAAAGCGTCTTTTCAAGGGAACCACCGTTCACGCCAATTCTGAGGGGAATGCCATTGTCATTGACAGCTTTAATCACCTCTTCCGTTTTCCACCAGGGACCGATATTGCCCGGGTTTATTCGGACACAGTCCACGACCTCCGCAGCCTTCAAAGCCAGACGATGATCAAAATGAATATCCGCGATTAAGGGCACCCTCATCCGGGCTTTGATTTTGGGAAGGGCATTGGTTGCCTCCATGTCAGGAACAGCCACGCGAATCAATTCGCACCCTGCTTCTTCCAATTGATGAATCTGCTCCAGGGATCCTTTGACATCACTGGGATGTGGGATTGTCATAGATTGGACGGAAACCGGCGCGTCTCCTCCAATTTTGAGAGATCCCACTTGAATTTGACGGGTTTTTCGTCGAGTAATATGCATAAACCAGTACTAGCGCAAAATGGTTTGTAGCGAAACCCGATCATAGAGGGCTTTGGCCTGATCGTAAATCCCATCAGCCGTAAGCCCGTATTTTTCGCGGAGCAAATCTTGTGGACCTTGCTCAATGTACCAATCCGGCAACCCTAATACCTTAGTGGGTAGATCCCAGCATTCTTCTTCGGAAAGGAACTCCAGAACAGCCGATCCAAAGCCGCCCATTCGGCACCCTTCTTCCACCGTGACCAGACATTTCACATTTTTCGCTACCTCACGAATGAGGTCTTTATCCAAAGGCTTCACAAATCGCGCATTAATGACCGTCACAGAGACACCATCGTCTTTCAGTAGCGCTGCCGCCTTCATAGCTTCTGACACCGTGACACCAATGGCCAGAATAGCCACATCTCGTCCCTCAACCAACAGTTCTCCTTGGCCGATCTCTAGGGGAATCGGCTCGGGGTCCAAAGGCACACCTAAGCTACTCTTTCGTGGATAGCGTACCGCGCTCGGCCCATCATAAACCAATCCTGTTTGCACCATGTGCTGCAATTCGTTTTCATCTTTCGGGGCCATAATAACCATGTTCGGCATATGTCGGAGATACGCAAAGTCAAAGGCTCCATGATGGGTTGTCCCATCTTCAGCCACCAGACCACCTCGGTCGATACAGAATGTAACAGGAAGATTTTGAGTGGCCACATCATGGACGACTTGATCGTAGGCACGTTGAAGAAAGGTCGAATACATACAAATGACAGGCCGCATGTTTTCTGCTGCCAACCCCGCCGCATACGTCACCGCATGTTGTTCGGCAATCCCCACATCGATGAGCCGAGTCGGGAACTCCTTTTGAAACTCCGTCATTCCGGTCCCTTCACACATCGCCGCAGTAATGACCACGACCCGTTGATCTTTTCGAGCTTGCCCAATAAGGGTTCGTGCGGCAACAGAACTGTAAGAAGGATACCCCGGATTTTTGGCTGATTGCCCGGTTTTTCCATCAAATGGCGAACAGGCATGAAACCATATGGGATTGCTCATTGCAGGTTCGAAGCCTAATCCCTTCTTGGTAATAACATGCAGAAGCGTCGGCCCCTTAAGCTTCAAGACATTATTCAGGGTGGGTAACAAATGCTCAAAATTATGCCCATCAATCGGGCCAACATACCTAAAGCCCAATTCTTCAAATAATAAGCCTGGGAGAAGAAACCCTTTTGCCAATTCCTCTGCTCGCATCGCCATCCGCTTGACGGATTCACCTATTTGAGGAATCGTATCTAACAATTGGGAGGTTTCTTCACAAAATCGCGTATAAAATTCACCCGTAAAGGTCCGGTTCAGATACGCGGAGATCGCACCAACATTCCGGGAAATCGACATCTGGTTATCATTCAGAATCACGACAAAATCCCGGCCCATATCTCCCCCATGTTGCAACCCTTCCAGCGTCATTCCAGCCGTCAAGGCTCCATCGCCCAATACACAGACGACTTTATGGGATTCCTCTAATTGCTCACGAGCCTCAACAAACCCCACTGCGGCAGAGACTCCGGTTCCGGCATGTCCGGCGTTAAACGTGTCATACACACTTTCTTCCCGTTTACAAAATCCACTCATCCCTCCGAATTGTCGGATAGTGTGGAATTGTTCACGACGACCCGTTAAGAGTTTATGAGTATAGGCCTGGTTACTGGTATCCCATATGATTTTATCGTAAGGCGTATCGAGCAAATAGTGCAGAGCCACCGTGAGCTCCACGACCCCCAAATTTGACGCCAAATGCCCGCCCACACCAGAAATCACATCGATGATAGTTTCTCGGATTTCCTGACAAAGTTCAGGAAATTGGTTGGGAGATAGTTTCTTTAAATCTGTGGGACTTTCAATCCTTTTCAACAAGGACATAAGGAATCCTTTCTGGAAACACTTAAAAACTTTTGTGAGGGAAAAATGGAGAGAGTTCCGGCATCTACATAATACTTAGACAAAATCTTCCCATAGCAGCTAAAGCCTGTCAAGCATCAGTCTCTTCCACGCCTTCAATAAACCTAAAGACGGCAGTTGGGCGCGAAAAAGCTGTGCAAGCAATTGATGTGCATAGGAAATGTAACAATTGCGTGGTCACCTTTTGGGGTGATGAGTCAATTGTTACATTTCCTAGGTGCGTCAAGGGGTTGTGCAGACTTTCGTGATCCAACTGCTGTTTTTAGGTTGAAGCGTACCTCACACCCTATCCGAACTTCCATCAGCCCTGCTTCTAGGCGAAGATCCTGACGGGTCCGAAGGAAAAAGTACGCAAGATCTATCGTTACGAAAAGATGATGTCGCTGTATTACAAGCTGAAATCACGCCCGCGGGCGGAATAAGCGGAGGCCTGCACATCGCGGGTAAGGCACTCACGCCCAAAGGTGATGAGATGGTGTGCAACCATCGCGATTTGGAAGACCGACTCGACATTACCCTGGCGTAGCTCCCGCCTGGTCATTATCCAAAATTCATTTCGGTAATCGGTGCAAATCCCGACTCGCCAGGTAATGCGTGCAAAGATCTCAATTGCGCGCCAGAGATTTGGCCAAGTGAGCTGGTCCAGTGGGCACACTGGTCGCTTGCGGTGCAGGTACGTCCTCTTTGCCTGCGTAGCATAGCGCTCGTAAATTTTTCGTGGCTCGTACGTCTCACGAATCACTCGTTTCCAGTTCCCCACCACCTCTTCGTAAGGCTGTAGATACTCGATGTTCGAATCACGTCCTTCGCCAGAATTTAGACGGTTGGCCCTTTGCAGCCGCTCGTAAAGCGGTGTATGCGGCAGGGCCACGAGCAAGTTCGGTGTCACAATCGGGATCTGAGAAGCCTCAATGAACTCCAAGATCGCGTCGGTGGTCTCCGGTGTGTCGGTATCCAAACCAATAATAATTCCAGCGGCGATTTCAATCCCGTAACCATTGATCGTATCCACGGCTTCCAGTATCGGCGTGCGGACGTTCTGCTTTTTGCTCATGGCTCGCAAAGCGTCCGAATCCACCGTCTCAATACCGATAAAGACATTGGTCATAAACGCCTCGCGCATAAGCTCTAGGGTCTCCGGGTATTCCACGACATTGATCGTGAGTTCGCAGGAGAGGCGAACTGTATAGTCGCGGCCGCGCTGCCACTCCACGAGGTGCGGCAAAAGGTCTCGCGCAGCCCGAGGATTTGCAATGAAATTATCGTCCACGAAGTAGATCGAAGGTGTCCCGCCATCGGCAAGCTCATCCAATTCGGCTAGGATTTGCTGCGGGGTCTTAAGCCTCGGGTTTCTTCCATAGAGCGCGGGGATGTCGCAGAATTCACAGGTAAAGGGACAGCCGCTGGAATACTGAACACAACCGAGCAGGTACTGACGGACGTTAATCAGGCGATAGGCAGGCGTCGGGAAATCGGTCATCGGAAGGCGAGCCATTGTGCGATATATGATTTGCTGTTCTGGACGCGCAGGAGTCTCGTCGATCCGGCGGAACAGTTCGAGCGTTCCATCACCCACTTCACCGCAATGTAAAAGATCGATGTCCTCATAGTTTTCGGGTGCAGCTGAGACCGAGGGCCCACCGAGCGCCATTACCTTGCCTGCCCGATGTGCGCGTCGCGCAATATCAAGGATTTGATTGCGTTGGATGTGCATGCCCGACACCAGAATGGCGTCAGCCCAGGCAAACTCGCTTTCCAACACCGGACGAATGTTTTCATCGATGAACCGGACTTGCCACTCCCGGGGCACGAGCGCCGCGATGAGGAGGATCCCCTGGGGCGGCATGAAGGCCTTAACGGGGCCCATCAGGGGAAAGGCGTGATCAAAGGTACCGAAGGCCTTGGTATAGGCAGGAAAAACACAAAGTATACGGCGAACATTCGCCGGGTGGAATGTCCGAACGGTAACCGGCGGGGCTATAAGCGTGGAAGATTCTGACAAATATTCCTCTTTCTCCTCAAACTCATCAAAGGGGAAAAAATAGTATCATACCCTGGAGTAAAGTGTCAGACTTGTCTAACCTCTTATCTTTCCTTTTTCTTTCCCGAAACTGAAGGACTACGTAGGAGGATCTGGTGACCCTCCTGTATGTCCGCGATAGAGAAATGCCGGCAAGACCACCAAACTGCCTATCAATGTCAAGAAGACACCCAGGGTTAACAGCTGTCCCATACTGGCGATGCCGACATGCGAGGTATAGGCCAGATTACTGAAACTTAACATGGTTGTCAGACTACTGAAGAAAACACCTCGTATGGTCCCAGACATCAGAAACGCTTCACACCCTGCCGGCCTTCTCCGCATTCGTTCAACAATATGAATACCGCTATCCGCACCAAGGCCAAAAATTAAAGGAAGGGCAATGACATTGGCATAGTTGAACGGCAGGCTAAAGATGACTGTAAAACCTACGAGGCATATCGCCGCCAGACTCAACGGAAGAATCACCAGAAGAATATCCGAAATATTGCGAAGTACGATAGCCAAAATTACGACAATCACCAGCAGCGCCGAGACAAACGCCTGTTTGAACGCCCCAGCCACCTCATTGCCTCCATCCATATAGATCACGGGTAGGCCCGTCACCTCTGAGGCAATGCTTCGAACGTCGTCGACAAACCGTTCCAACGCCATTGTATTCCTTAAATCCTTTTTAGGATACACTTCCAGACGGTAGGTTCCATCCTTGCCCACCCATCGTTCAAACAATTCCTGCGGCAAGTCCTCTTGAGTGATCGGCCCCTTCTGCTTGGCAGCACGAATGTTGATGGGTCCCGTCGGTATGGACCCCAACAAACTTTTGTCCAGTCGATCCAGAAGGTCCGTTTGCAATTCCTGATCTATATTGTCAAACCTCCCTACCAGGTTTCTTATCTCGGCGCTCAGTCGGACGGCAGGACTACCATCGTTCCTCGTCTTTGCCTTCTGAATATATTCTTCCAGTATAGTCAGAAAGGACTGTATCGCTGTTATAAGAGAGTCCTGGTCTGTGGGAGAGGGTGAGAAGCCCGCATTGGATCCTTGAGGAAAAAACCCTTCCGCAAGCTCTTCGAGCAGAAAAAACTTTCCGATTTGTTGTTTGGGAATGAAATCATGAATCGTCAAAACCTTATCAACCGATTCCAGTGCTCCAAGCCTGAACACATAGTCGGATACCTTGTCCTCGGAAGGCAAAAGGGTAAGGGGCCAGGTCGCTCCCGTATTGTCTTCGAGAAGATCATCCAACGTTTGAACTGATTCAACATGCGGATCCCGTAAATTATGGGGATTCCAATCGAATGATGCCTGGGGGAGTAAGAGGGCCGCGCCAAGAAAAACAACGACCGTGCCCCACCGAATGGCCTGTCCATGATGGATGGGGAATTGATAGATAGACTTCAATCCCTGGTCTGAAGGAGGGGGCCGGTAATCCTTTTTCGAGAGTGGGAACACCAATAAAATAGCTGGCAGCACAGTGAGTGAAACCGCAAGCCCGATGAACATACTCGTCCCCGAAATCAAACCCAACTCCGACATGCCAGCGTAATTTGTTGGGACGAAGGTGTAGAAGCCAAGCCC
>QIDY01000058.1 GCA_003228495.1 Nitrospirota bacterium | reverse complement strand
TTGCAACGTGGCGCGCAATTGAAGATTCGGGGATTCTTCCGACACGTTTTTTAGAGCTTGGGACAACGGAATGCCGGCGTCCAACAAGGTAAACATATTTGTGAATAATTCCAGGAGATCGCGGGGTTTCACCTTACCCAGTTTGCCGGCACGTGCGGAAGTTTTGGGTTTGGCTTCCAGGGCTCGTACGAGCCAGAGCCCCATGTCTTGCAGCCGGCTTTCCAGTTGCGAAAGGTCGAGGGCGGTCATCTCGCCCTCGGCAGGTTTCCCCTGTGCATCAATGGCGCGGTAATGGAAATTACCCACCAGTGACCCTCAAGACTTCTTCTAATGTTGTGACGCCGTTAAACGCTTTCCGTAATCCATCCTGAAACATCGTGGGCATGCCCTGTTTGCGAATAATCGCGCGAATGGCCTCAATGTCTGGCCCATGGACGATAGGCCCATGAAGCTGATCCGTGACGAGAATGATTTCGTAAATCCCCGCTCGGCCTTTATACCCGGTATTATTGCAGGAGCGGCAGCCGGTTCCAGTCCATAATTGAGGGGGAATGTCATCAGGCAGTTCGACCTGCAGTTCGGCTAAAACCGGTTCAGAGTCTTCACGTTCAACTTTGCATCCGGGACAAATACATCGCACGAGTCGTTGTCCAATGATAGCCGTCAACGCGGATGCTAAGAGAAATGGCTCGACGCCCATGTCGATGAGCCGGGGTATGGCTCCAATGGCATTATTGGTATGGAGTGTGGAAAAGACTAAATGGCCGGTTAAGGCTGCACGCATGGCCAGATCGGCGGTCTCTTGGTCCCGGATTTCTCCGACCAGAATGACATCGGGGTCTTGACGGAGCAGCGCGCGCAGTCCTGCGGCGAACGTCATGCCGATTTCGGAATTAACTTGCGTTTGGCGAATCATGGGCATTTGATATTCGATAGGATCTTCGAGCGTAAACACGCTTTTTTCTTTGGCATTGACATGGCGAAGGGCGGTGTACAGCGTGGTGGTTTTTCCGCTCCCGGTTGGGCCGGTCACGAGAATGATTCCATGAGGGCGTTGGATAATCGATTGGATGCGCGATTGGTCATTGGTGGTAAATCCCAACGCCGAAAATTCTAATTTCAAGGCGCCTTTATCTAAGATTCTGAGTACAAGGCTTTCCCCGAAGTTGGTTGGAAGGGTCGAGACGCGAAGATCAATTTGCCGATTGCCCAATTTGAATGGGATGCGACCATCTTGCGGCGTGCGCTTTTCTGTCAGGTTGAGATTCGCCATGAGTTTTAGTCGCGCCGTAATCGGGGACTGGAGCGGTTTGGGAATGAGGATTTCTTGAGCTAGAATCCCATCGATCCGCATCCGCACACGCAAATATTGTTCGTCCGGTTCGACATGAATATCCGTCACCCTGGCTTGGATGGCGGCTATGATCAATTGATTGCAGAGACGAATCATCGGGGCTTCCTGGCTCGCATCTTCTCCAAGATCCGAAAAGCCCTTGGCTGTTATTTCATCCAACAATTGCTTGATGGATTCGCTGTGTGCGTAATGGCGGGCGATGGCCTCGGTGAGTTCCTGCGCGGGGGCGGTCTGGGTTTGAACGTTAAGACCCGTGCGACTTTCAATCGTATCTACCGCCACGATATTCAAAGGATCGGCCATGGCCAGTTTTAAGAGATTCCCTTGTTTCCCAATAGGAAGGATCTGAAATTCTGTGGCCAGGTCGTGGGGCACGAGATCTAATATTTCCGGAGGAATGAACGTGGCCGAGATATCGACCATGTTCGTTTGGGTGCCTTCGGCGAGATAGTGGGCTAAGACCTTTTCGGTAATAAAGCCCAGGCCAATCAAAGTCTGCCCGAGCATGACGCCATTACGCTTTGCTTCCCGCAGAGCTAAATCTAGTTGTTCTTGAGTCACCCACCCGTCTTCGAGTAGAGAAGCCCCGAGTTGAGGACGAGGGGTTGTTGTGGGTGTGCTCATGAGGTGGTAACCCGCTGCATGATATTTACGGGCGCCTGGATCCAGGCGCCCGTTTGCGAGATGGAACTACAAGGATTGGAAAGGCAATGGTGTTGAACGCCATGACCCAAGGGACCACGGGCCTGGGCTCCGACTAGCGGTGTGCCAGGTAAATAAAGAGTGCGCTTGTCGCGGTGTCGTATTTGACTCTCCCCCGTAGTTGTCGTTCCGCCTGCGTCGCTCCTACACCGGGATCAATAATTCCATCGATCTCTTCGGCATCGCCCACAGTAACTCCTGTGACTTGTATATAGGCCACTTGTGCCCCCGTTGCGAGATCGCTGTTTCCGTCGTCTCCTTTCAGGTCCCATCCGATGTTTGTTCCGGTCGTGGCGGTGGCGAGGGCCACGGCTGTAGCAGTTGGCATCAGGATAGTAGCCCCAAATCCCGGCACATTGGCAGAATTAAATTTTTCCACGTAGGGGCCTCGAAATCGTGGCCATTGATTGGCACCGGTATTTAAAGGATCTGACATATCCAATGTTAATCGAGCACCTAAAGATATAGCGGTCGTGCTATCTCCTCCGGCTTCAGCTGTTGGGACTCCAGTGACATTCAGGGGGTATAAGGAGCCGACATCAGCAAAATAGCCGATCACCGAGGTTTCGTAAGTCCGAACGGCTGCAGCTAGGGACCGGGCATTAGACGAGGCAATGAGTTGGAAAACTTTGGGCAGTAATAAGGCCATTAGAATGGCGATAATCGCCAAGACCCCGATCATCTCGACGAGGGTAAACCCTTGGGTTTTTCGTACCGGATTCAAAAGTTTTTTAAACATGGGAATGACTCCTTTGAGAGATGGCTAGGGCTTTCATGTATTCAGAACGTTTTTCTGTCATTAAATAGGCTTGTTTTTGGGTATCGGCAATGAAAAAGGAATACTTTAGTGTTCCTTTCTCACCGAGGAAGACCTAACTCCTCTTACAGAAGAACGCTAGGCGTTGCGAAGGAAAGAGGTGCCTAACACGGGGTCGTGCTGATGTCATTGATTTGAATTGTTTGTTAACGTGGGTCTAAGATCAGGATATGTTCGGTACTGAATCTTAAGGATGGTTCACAAAAAATCTGATGAGAATGTCGGTGACCTGAACACAGAGCCCAAAAGCTTCTGAGGGCTATCAGTCACCTACCAAATAAAAACGCAGTTGCCCTCCCCCGCTCGCCTGCCATTTGACACGTCCGCGTACCTGTCGCTCCACGAGGTTGGCACCGATCCCTGGATCCAGTATGCCATCAATTTCCTCGAATCGAGCTTGGGGTACGTCGTCGACAAAGAGATAGACCAGTTGAGAGCCATTAACGATGTCGTTGACGTTATTACCATCCAGATCGAAGTTAAATTGGCCAAATGTCGGTGCGGCGCCGAAATTATTGGCTGCCCGGGAGGGCATGGTCATCGTGGTTCCCAGCCCTGGAGGATTAGCGCTATCAAATTTTTCAAGATAAGGCCCTCGAAATCTCGGCCATGAGCCGGTTCCAACATTTAACGGATCCCCCTTATCCAGCGTAAGGCGGGCAGGAAGGGATCGTGCAGTCGTGCTTTGTCCACCATTCTCCGCCTGGGGGATTCCTGCAGCATTCAGCGGATAGAGAGTTCTTACATCCCCATAATAACTCACGATAGATGTTTCATAAGTTCGTACCGCTGCTGCCAGTGATCTGGCATCGGCTGAGACGATGGCATTGAAAATTCTTGGAAGAATCAACGCAAGCAGAATCCCAATGATTGCCAAGACGCCGATCATCTCGACCAAGGTAAAGCCTTGTGCTCGGTGGATCGGTTGCCAGATTTTCTTTAACATATGATGAGACTTTTCTGTAGAATCGTCTTTATTGCGTTATTCGAAATTCATCGACATTCTGTTTGTCGTGTCGGTGGTATAAAACCGATTCTTTAGAGACGCCTCCGTTTCCAACAAGATTATGAGGGGCCTGTCAAAAATTGGGAGACTAGATTGATCTGCTGTGGTTGTGTTGGTTGGGGCCAGGCTTCCGCTCAATTTCGTTCAGAGGCTAACTACAGCTCAAACAACTGGAATAATTGACTCAATCCAGTATAGGTTTGGGAAGATGGCTACTCTCTGCCAGGCACCTAGAGTTTGGAGTGGGACTTCATATCCAGGAGAGCGATGGATGCGAATGGATCTCCGAGCTGCGAAGCTTGACGGAAGAGTCGGCGGGCCTTTGCAAGATCTGATTGGCCCAAATGTCCCTCTGCATACAGATAGCCCAAATGTACGAGTGCGGAAGGCGAGGTTGGATCCAGGTTGGCCGCTTTGACCAAGGCCTTTTTTGCTATTTCAATTTTCCCCAGCCTTTTTAACGTGATCCCTAATCCTAAATATGCGTTGGCGGATTGAGGATTGTGCCGGAGGGCCTGCCGATAGGCGGCCATGGCCGCTTGTGTTTGTCCATTCAATAAAAACCGCCATCCTAACTTCGTATGAGGTTTGGCAATGTGTGTCTTCTGGCCGGCGACAGTTGGGACGAGATGTGGTTCTTTGCGAGAAGAGGCTGCTTGATTGGTTTTGGCTAATGGCAACAAAACAGGATTGTTGCGTGCGGGAGATACCTGCTTCTGACCTTGCGTAGGGTTCTGGATTGAGGGGGGACCCGAAGTGGACGATGGTGAATTTAGATGGCTTCCAGAAGCGGTGGATGCCTCCAGCATTCCAAGAAGAATTATGATAATGAAGATTCTATGAGTCCATTTTTCTCTCATTGCTTAAAGGTATCGGAAAGCCTCCGTAGGGCTTGATACATAAAAGGGAGGATGTCTTAGCAATGAGAACGATTTAGGAAGAACGGGCGAGAACGGTTAGGGAACGTAAGACGTAATAAGACGTAAAGCGTGAGGGGTTCAGGCTTGATGGAGGAAGGCAGAAAATTCTCCTCGCCTTACGCTTCACCCCTCACGCTTTACAGTCTTAAGTTGTTTGATCGGGAAAGGCGGCTTTTAATAGGGGTTGGAGTTCACCTTTCTCTTCCATCGGCCCCAAGACATCCGTGTCACCATAGAACTGGCCATTAATGAAGACTTTCGGCAGAGTCGGCCAGTTGGTCATTTTGGAAAGGGCCTCGCGTTTTTCGGGATTTGTCAGCACGTTGATTAATTCATAGGCGTAACCGAATTTGTTGAAAAATTCCATGGTCTCCACGGTAAACCCGCATTGCGGAGCGGTTTTGGTGCCTTTACCGTAGATAAGGATTTTGTGTTGCGCAATTTCTTGATTGATTTCATCTTCAATGGGTGAACTCATAAGGGTTATCCTCCTTGGGCTTCATTTCTGGTTTTGGCCTGTATTTCTAGAGCATGAATCCGTCCGTCTTTCATGGGTCCGTCAAGGGCTTGATAAATCATTCGATGCCGATCCAACAGGTTTTTTCCTTCGAAAGCATTGGAAATAACTTTGACCGTAAAATGGTCCATGGTGCCGGTTCGATCAAGAACAGAAACTTCGGCATCGCCTAAAGCTTGTTGAATTTGAGTACTGAGATCTTCAAATGTCATCATCGGAATTGTTCTACCGTAGTGAAAAATTAACGAAATGCTCAGCCATCACTATACCGGAGGAAGAATTTTCTGCGCAATGTGGATTTTGGATAAAAAGGAGTAAGGGGTAAGGAGGGGAAAGCGGAGGAAGAATTCCTTGTTTTGACTCCTGACTACTTATGACTATTCACTCCTGACCCCTGACTGTTCACTTCAGGATACAGCACGGACTGGAGAAATGTTCCAAGCCCCTCAAGGACGGGAATGGGAATTTCATGGCCTCCAGGGAAATCTACCCAACTGACAGGGAGACCTGCCGTTTGGATGTGCTCCTGAAGTTGCTGGGCCATCGAAAACGCTAAAATGGGATCGTCGATTCCGTGGCTCTGAAACACGGGGAGGCCTTGGCGATTGGGGAGGCGAGTGAGCCATTCTTGCTTAGCGATGAGGGTGCTTGAAAGGAGGACCAACCCAGCCAGAGGAATGTCTGTATGCAGCGTAAGGTCGGTGGCCAACATAGCCCCTTGCGAAAATCCACCAAGTACGACGGAGGTAGGTGGGACTTCTAACGTTGGCAGGGCGACCTTTAAAAGGTCTAGTATGAGAGTTCGGGCAGAGGCTAGCCCGCGAGGAATTTCTTGGGATAATTCATCCCATTGTCCTAGAGCTCGGGCTTGTGTGACCCGTTCCATATCCAACATCCACCAGGCCCTGGCGTCGCCAAACCCCATGTCCAATTTCAAGGGGGCTGCCGGAAAGAGAAACCGGACTTCATCCGGGACATTGAGATAGCGCCATAAGGCGACTAAATCATCCCCCGGGGCTCCAAATCCATGCAAGAGAACCACAAGCGGCCCTTTGCCACTGCCTTGGCGATCCAGTCCACCTGTTATGCTTACATCCAAGCCAGCCCAGTGTTCGTGTCGCATACGGTTAGAAATTTATCGCTGGAAAGAGAAAGGGAGACGAACCATAATGGGAAATGGAGAAAGACAAGGGGTCAGCGAATCAAGGATGGCACGACAGATAATGCTAATGCCCCATTTTGGGAGCGCCGGCGTTGGCGCCTTGTGTGATGAGTGGAATCCGCAAGGTCTGGTGACAGTGATTGCAGACGACCTTCAAGGTATTCTCATCGGCATATTCGACTTCTTCTTCTTTTTTCCAAAACAACTTACTGCATTTGGGGCATTTTCGAACGAGCATAGACATAGATACCGCTCCGTGTGAGCCGCGCGTGAATAGATTATAGTGGACTTAGTGTAATATATCTTGCCACAATCTGCCAACGCATGATCCAGTATTCTGACTCCAAAGATTTCGATCCCCAACTCCTTCTCGCCTTATTTGATCAAGCTGATTGGGCGCAGGGCCGTGCCGTGGAAGACATCCAGCGGATGTTGGCGGAAACCGATGTGACCATTTCGGCCTGGGATGGAACGAAATTGGTAGGATTTGGTCGCGTCCTGACAGATTATGTCTTTCGAGCATCGATTTGGGATGTCATTGTCGATATGCTTTACCAAGACCAAGATATTGGGAAAGGCTTGGTGCAACGGATTCTCACACATTCATCCTTGGCTCGAGTGGATTTATTTTGGCTTTGTACCAGGCGCTATCAAGGCTTTTATGCCTCACTAGGATTTTCAGATAAGGAACAGACTGGCATGGTGTGGGACCGACGAAAGCACCCTCCTCCGTCGTCAGCCTCGTCATGACCCCTTGTGGAAACACCATGCTCATACTGACAGGATGCCATCAATGATTGTGGTCGGGCTCATGTCTGGGACGTCGGCAGATGGGGTTGATGCCGCAGTCGTGGATATACGTGGAACTGGGCATCGTTTGGCCATCAAATTGCTCGGACATTATGGCCATTCTTATTCTCCTCGATTACGACAACATATCTTGCACGTCGCTGAACGTGGAACGGTGGCGGAAGTATGCCATCTCAATGCATGGTTGGGAGAGGTTTTTGCCAAGGCGGTACAAACAGCCATGACACGTAATCGAGTTTCTCCTAAGCAGGTCAAGTTGATTGGCTCGCATGGTCAGACCGTTCATCATCTGCCCGTGCCAAAAACTGAGTCTGGAGTGGGCAGGATTCGGTCCACCCTACAGATCGGAGATCCGGCAGTAATTGCGGAACGCACGGGCATCATGACGGTCTCGGACTTTCGTGCTCGAGACTTGGCTGTAGGTGGAGAAGGGGCTCCTTTAGTGCCCTATGCACATTTTTTGGTGTTCCGCCAAAAGACTGCAACACGGTGGGTCGTCAATCTTGGAGGTATCGCTAATGTGACCGTGATTCCTCGCGGGGAACGGTTAGCCTCGGTGCAGGCGTTCGATACCGGGCCATGCAATATGCTGTTAGACGCATTGGTTACGTTGGGAACAAATGGTCGAACGACTATTGATCGTGGAGGACGGTTCGCGCAACGCGGTCACGTGCATTCGGGCCTGCTGCGATGGTTGTTGGGGCATCCCTATCTACATCGACCACCTCCCAAGTCCACCGGGCGCGAACTCTTTGGGGAATCCTATGTAAAAAAGGTTCTGGTTCAAGCTCGGCAACGGCATCTCTCTCTCAATGACCTCTTGGCAACCGGTTGTCAATTTATTGCCCACACCATTCGAGATGCTCAGCAGTGGATGGCACAAATGCCAGCTGACGTGGTGTTTGGCGGGGGTGGAGTTCGTAATATCCGTCTGTGGTCAGAACTCTTGAAAATCTTTGATCCGATTCCTGTTCGACGCATGGATGATTGTGGGTCATCGAGTCAGGCCTTTGAGTCACAAGCATTTGCCGTGTTGGCGTATCAAACTATTCAAGGTGTCTGTGCGAATGTGCCGCGTGTCACCGGTGCCCGACATCCCGTGATTTTAGGGTCTGTGACCCCAGGCACTTCTGGCACTTCAAAGAAATGGGTCCTATGACCGCCTCTCTTTTCCCTTTTACCAATCGGTGGATGCCTTGATGCCAAGCAACGGCTTGTCCTTCATTCTCTTAGCCGGGTTGATCCTAGGGGTTGTCTTTTTGTTGCAATGGGTTTGGCGTCGTCCGTTATCCAAAGGCGCCACACTCGATGAAATACCCGAGCCGGGCGAAAGCGTGGTGACCGCCAAATCTTTGATGATTCCTGAAGAAGCCACGCTGTTCAACCTGATTAAATTGGTGGCACAAGATCATCTGTTGGTCTTGGGGAAGCTGCCGATCTTGCACGTCATATCCGTGGCCGATCAGGATGAAGAAGCGCGTAAGGCGCTCATGCGAACTATTCAGCCTGTTCGACTGGATGTTGTGCTGGTGCATCCGGGCACGCTTCAGACTAAGACGGTCGTGAAATTTCGAAAAAACGGACAAGAGGTGCAACGGCCAGAGAAACGTGATCAAGTTGTTGACACCGTTCTGAAAGCCGCGGGAATTACTGTAATCGTGCTTCATCTCAACCAGACCTATTCGGTTGAGCATTTGACTGCACTCTTGGGATTTGCCGAAGACGAGTAAAAATGTTGATGACTTTGGCAATAATAGTCAGAGAGTGATGATCGGAAGAATCGCTTGGAAGGTCGCTATCCCTGTATCAATGATATGGTCCGGATGGGCTTCTAGATCTTGGAGAGTTATGAAACGGGCAACCTTAAAAAATGTGCGGTGGTCAAGGGCTGCGGCTATTTCTGAACGTCGGTGATGTGTGATGTCGAAGGTGAGGCCCGGTCCAGCTTTCCATTCCCATAACGATGAACTGAGGCATAAGCTGAGTTGACGATCAGCGATTTCTGAGAATCGATTGAAAAGGTTGAGGCGGTACTGTTTGACGAGGGGCCCTTCCACGATGAGGGCAAAAACTACATGATGGCCCCACCAGCACAGCGAGCGAAACGCGAATTTTTCTTCCCTTGAGTAATATCTGGGAAAGTCCAAATACTGGTATGGGCAGTCTTCTAGGTGTTCGCCTTTGACGAATTGTACTGCTTCAGGATCAAATCTATTTGGAGAAAGGAGAGGATGAGCGGACATCTCTCGTTGTAAGGCTAAGTGGAGTTTTTCCAGTGTTTGTTTAAGCTTGACCGAGATTGCAGCCTTTTTGAGAAAAAATTCGTGGTTGGCAAACACGCGCCATTCATCTGCAGTCAAGGAATCATTCATGTTCATAAGCTAAACGAAATAAAGGGCTGTTGAAAAGTAAGGAGTAAAAAGTGAAAAGTAAAAAGTGAGAAGCAAGAGAAAAGAAAAGCCTGTCGTTCATCCTGGTCATTTCCCCTTTCTCTCCTTTCCTTGCTTTTCCCCTTTCAATCCTTACTACCCTTACTACTTCTCCCGGAGTTTCCACAACAATGAAAATTGCTACCTATAACGTGAACTCTCTTCGAAAACGGATTGACATCCTGCATCCTTGGCTTCGTCGTCATAAGCCGGATGTGATGTGCCTTCAAGAAACCAAAGTCCAAGACCAGGATTTTCCTCTTGAGGCTTTTGCCGATTTGCCCTACGTCATCAATTTTTGTGGAGAAAAGTCTTACAACGGGGTCGCTATCTTGAGTCGCGCAAAGCCTGAACAGGTTTCTTTTGGTTTTCAAGATGGAAATCCGCAAGAGGATCCCACTCGTCTTGCTCGTGTAGTGATTCAAGGCATCACGATTATCAACACCTATATTCCCCAAGGGTATGCCATTGATTCTCCAAAATATGCCAATAAGCTTGAATGGTTTCGTCGTTTGAAACGGTTTTTTTCTCGATGTCTTTCAGCAGGCCAGCCAGCGATCTGGTGCGGGGATATGAATGTAGCGCCCGAACCGGTTGATGTTCATCATCCTGAAAAACATTTAAAGCATGTGTGTTTTCATGAAGATGCGCGGCGGGCGTATCAAGACACGGTGTCGTGGGGATTTGTGGATGTCTTCCGCCATCATTTTCCCCGACGGCAGCAATTTACCTTTTGGGATTACCGACGCCCCGATGCGTTGGACGCGAATCGAGGATGGCGAATTGATCATATGATGGTCACGCCCTCCCTGCTTCCTCATTCTAAAACGATCAAAGTGGATGTGAATGCGCGTAAAGCGGAACAGCCGTCCGACCATACCATACTCTGGGCCGAATTTTCGGTCTAACTGGTGAATGAAGGGGTTGTAGAGTGGCGACCCGCAAAAAAACTATTTTGACGGATGGGAGAGGGCCTTATTTATTGCCAGGAAGATTTTCCAAAGGAATAAATACCGCACAGGCCACGACGGTCGTCCAGACATTAGGTTTTCCAATGGCCGATTGAGTAATGTTTTGCGTTCGAACGATCTCTCTCCCCATTTTAAAGACCTGCTCGCGTTCCTTCCACGCTACATTGGGATCGAATTTGATCCCTAAGGTGGTGGCTAACATTTGTGCAGCCAGATCTTCGGTGTATTCTCCGGCTTCCTCATCCGTTTCTCCGTAAGCATGGTGCTCAGAGAGGTATCCGTAGTTATGTTTTCTTCCTGAAGGAATCGCCAAGCCAATGGACGCCGAGATGAGCCGATTGCGTTCATTGGTATCGGACCGCGCCATGACGCAATAGGTGATTTCTCCAGGATTGAGGAGCTTTTCTCCTCGTTTCCGGGGAATAATTTTGCAATCGGGCGGAAAGATCGACGACACGCTCACCAGATTACAGTAGGCAATGCCTGCGCTTCGGAGGGCTTCTTCAAACGAGGCCAATTTTTCTTTATGCATGCCCACACCCTTGGTGAGAAACATATGTGTTGGAACCATTATGACTC